>CAYPLD010000001.1:0-35068 GCA_964411485.1 uncultured Elusimicrobiaceae bacterium
ACTTCGAGGAAAAAATGATTAAATTGAACGAATTATCTCCTAAAGCAGGAAGCAAAAAAAGAAAAACAAGACTGGGCATCGGACTTGGCACAGGTAAAGGTAAAACTTGTGGTAGAGGTACAAAAGGTCAGATGAGTCGAAGTGGAAACACCAGAAAAGAATCGAAAGAAGGTGGACAAACTCCATTGGTAAGAAGAATTCCAAAAAGTGGATTCACAAATGCAAGATTTGCAAAAAAAGTAGAAAGTGTAAATGTGGATAGATTAGCAAAAGTTTTCAAAACCGGCGAAGTTACATTAGAACTTTTGAAAGAGAAAGGTCTTGTAAATAATATCAAGAATGTAAAAATTTTGGGTAATGGAAAAATCGAACATGCATTAACAATAAATGCACATGCATTTTCGAATGGTGCAAAAAAAGCAATCGAAACAGCTGGCGGAAAAGCAGTTGTTATAGAAAACAAGGTGGCAAAAAAATAGAAACATAACAAGTGTTATGTAGCCACAAAAACAAAGGAAAAAGAAAAATGGAACAAAATAATGCTTTGAATATGTTTAAATCACCAGATCTTAAAAAAAGATTGTTATTTCTGTTAATCGCATTAGCAGTTTTCAGATTAGGTGCTGCAATCCCAATTCCGGGGATAAATGCAGATGCCTTAAAAGCGTTTTTTGATGCAAATAAAGGCGGAATGCTTGGTATCTTGAATATGTTTTCTGGTGGAGCATTAGGTAATTTTTCGATATTAGCACTGGGTATAATGCCATATATTAATGCAAGCATCATAATGAGTTTGTTAAAAGGTGCACATGTATTACCGATTTTGGATAGTCTATCAAAAGAAGGCGAAGCAGGTAGAAGAAAAATCAACCAAATAACAAGAGTTTTCGCGTTGGTATTATCTGTATTACAAAGTATCGGTATGACATTCGCTTTAACTAAAGTACCTGTTCCAGGGGGGTTATCAATTGTTATAGATCCGTCACCGATATTTTATATTACGACGATAATCACTTTAGCAACCGGAACAATGTTTATCATTTGGTTAGGTGAACAAATCACAGAAAGAGGAATAGGGAACGGAATATCTTTGATAATTTTTGCGGGTATCGTGGATAGATTACCTGCCGCAGTAAAAGGTGTAATCAGTTTAGTATTAGCAGAAGAAATGACATTAGTATTCGCAATCATTTTAACAGCCGCGGTATTTTTAATAATGGCATTTGTAGTTTGGGTAGAAACAGGTCAGCGACAAATACCAGTCCAATATGCGAAACGAATGATAGGACGACAAATGTATGGTGGACAGACAACTTATCTACCGATTAAGGTTGATCAAAGTGGTGTTATCGCAGTTATCTTTGCGATGGCATTAATGAGTTTACCATTAACATTAGCACAATTTAATCCAGAAGCAACGTGGGCACGAGCAATAGTCGATGCAATGCAAGGTGCAAATGTAATTTACTTAACAGTGATGGGTGCATTAATAATGTTCTTCTGTTATTTTTATAGTTCGATACAATTCAATCCAAAAGAATTTTCAGATAATTTGAAAAAATGGGGTGGATTTATACCGGGAATCAGACCGGGTGAACCAACAAAGGAATATATCGAATGGGTATTGAACCGAATCACATTCTTTGGAGCATTATTTATTGTAGCAATAGCAATATTACCTACAATATTGAGAGCTAAATTTAACATACCATTTTATTTTGGTGGTACAGCATTACTAATTATTGTTGGTGTTGCGTTGGATACGGTCGGACAAATTCAAGCACATGCTATGAGCAGAAACTATGAACCTTTAATGAAAGGTAAAAAGATTAAAGGGAGATGGTTTAATGTCGGCGGTTAATATAATATTGTTAGGTAGTCCGGGAAGTGGAAAAGGGACACAAGCAAAACATCTTAAAGAAAAATATAACTTAAAACATATATCCACTGGCGATATATTTAGAGAAGAAGTGAAAAACCAAACAGAGTTTGGTAAAAAAGTTTCGTCGATTTTAGAAAGTGGGGAACTTGTACCCGACAGTTTAGTGATAGAAGTATTAGCTTCTAAAATTAAAGGTGAAGAACAAGGATTGATCTTTGACGGATTCCCAAGAACCGTAGAACAAGCAAAAGCTTTGAACGAATTACTTGAAAGCGAAAGCAAAAAAATAGATGCAGTCATTTTTATTGATGTAGACGAAGAATTAGTAATAGAAAGGATAACATCTAGAAAAGTTTGTAAAGGTTGTGGAGAAGTTTATGGAATGAACTTTCCAACAGCTGAAAATGATAAATGTAAACAATGTGGTGGAGAAGCTGTAACAAGACCAGATGATAATGAGGAATCGATAAAGAACAGATTATCAGTGTTCCAAAAACAGACCGCACCATTGATAGCATTTTATGAAGCGACTGGTAATTTAGTAAAAGTAGATGGTGCAAAAGGATTAGACGAAGTATTGGACGACATAGCTAAAGCATTGGGCGACAGTGTCCCCTGACATTTCTCGCTTTGCTTTACGAATTATTTCCTCTCCCGTTGGGAGAGGACGACTAATCAGAATGACTAGCGAGGTGAGGGCTATGTTTCGGAAACATTTGAGATTTTAGCTATGATTTATATAAAGACTGAAGCCGAGATAGATAGAATGAAAGTGGCTGGTAGGATAGTCGCACAGGTGCTGAACGAATTAAAGTCAGCTATAAAACCCGGAATTACGACTAAAGAACTGGATACTTTGGCTCATAAAAAAATAAAAGAGCTTGGTGGCGAGCCGGCATTTTTGAACTATCATGGTTTTCCGGCGAGCATATGTGCGAGTATCAATAATGAGTTGGTGCATGGAATACCAAGTGAGCAAAGAGTTTTGAAACAAGGTGATATAATCAGCATAGATTTAGGTGTAAAGAAAGACGGGTTTTACGGCGATGCAGCAATCACGATGGGTGTTGGTAAAATAAGCGAAGACGCACAGCGGTTGATGGATATAACAAAGAAGTGTTTACATCTAGCGATAAAAGAATGTCGAGTGGGTAATCATTTGGGTGATGTTGGAAATGCGGTTCAAAAGTATGCCGAGAGTCAGGGAATGAGTGTGGTTAGAGATTTTGTCGGGCATGGAATAGGACGAGCTTTACATGAAGAACCACAAATTCCAAATTTTGGCAATAAAGGCGAAGGGGTATTGCTTAAAGAAGGTATGACATTCGCATTAGAACCGATGGTAAATCTGGGAAGTTTTGAAGTTAGAGTATGTGAGGATAATTGGACGGTCGTATCAAAAGACGGAAAGTTGAACACACATTTTGAACACACAATCGCGATAACAAAAAGTGGTGCAAAAATTTTAACGGAGTTATAAAAAAATGGGAAAAGATAAAATAGAAGTAGAAGGAAAAATTTTAGAATCATTACCAAACGCAATGTTCAGAGTAGAAATTGAAGGTGGTAAGGTAATACTTGGTCATATATCTGGGAAGATGAGAGTACATCATATCAGAATATTACCGGGCGACAAAGTAAAATTGGAGTTATCTCCATACGATTTAACACGCGGTAGAATAATTTACAGGGAGAAGTAATTCTTTCTGTAAGGTGGCGAAAAAACACTAACAAAACTAGTGTCATGCGGGGGGCGAGGCTCTCGCCTAGAAAGATTAAACAAGGAAAAAAATATGAAAGTGCGGGCAAGTGTAAAAAAGATATGTAATAAATGTAAGATAGTAAAGCGGAAAGGTGTTTTACGAGTTGTTTGTGAAGTCAAAAAACACAAACAAAGACAAGGATAAACTAAGGAGAGTTTAATTTATGGCAAGGATATCAGGTATAGATTTACCAAAAAATAAAAGAATAGATGTAGCACTATGTTATATATATGGAATAGGTCCAAAAACGGCGAAAGATATATTGGATAGTGTAAAAGGCAAGATAGATCCAACAACACGAGTAAAAGATTTGACTGAAGATCAAGCTGGTTTGTTAAATACAGTGATACAGAAAAATCACAAAGCTGAAGGTGAACTAAGACGAGAAGTATCACAAAACATACACAGATATGTGGAGATAGGATCGTATCGAGGATTAAGACACAGAAGAAATCTTCCAGTTAGAGGACAACGCACAAAAACAAATGCAAGAACTGGTCGAGGAAGAAGACGAACCGTAGGTGCTGGTAAGTCAGCAGTCACTAAAAAGTAGATAATTTGAAAATATAACATAACATATGGTGGCAAAAAAGTAGAAACAAAAAGAGTGTTATGTAGCCACAAAAACAAAGGAAAGAGAAGGAAAAAATAATGGCAGAAGAAAAATCAACAGAAGAAAAAAAAGAAGTTCAAAAAGAAGAAGTAAAAGAAGTAAAAAAACCGACTGGTAAAAAGAAGAAAGCTAAAAAAGCTGGACCACTTGGTATAGTACATATAAGCTGTTCGTTTAACAATACAATAGTAACAGTGACAGATGAAAAAGGAAATGCATTGGCATGGTCAACAGCTGGATCAAACAATTTTAAGGGAACAAAAAAAGGAACACCTTTCGCAGCACAAATTACATGTGCTAAAGCTGTTCAAAAAGCACACGATATGGGTGTAAGACAAGTAGCGGTAAAAGTTTCAGGTCCCGGACCGGGAAGGGAAACTGCTATAAGAGCAATAAGTGCTAGTGGAATCAGTGTTACGTCGATAAAAGATGTTACAACAATCCCACATAACGGGTGCAGACCACCTAAAGCACGAAGAGTATAAATAGGAGAATAGAAAATTTATGGCAAGGTATACAGGATCAAGTTGTAAAAAATGTAGAAGACTAGAAACAAAATTATTTTTGAAAGGTTCAAAATGTTTCAATAATTGTGTTTTGAGTAAAAGAGAAGGTGCAACCGCTGGAAAAAGAGGTGGTACTGGTAAAAAAAGAAGAGGAAAATTATCTGAATATGCGATTCATCTAAATGAAAAGCAAAAAGCAAGATTCTCAACAGGAATGGGTGAAAGACAATTCAGTAATCTGTTCAAAAAAGCAACAAAAACAGTTGGTCAAACTGGTGAAAACTTTTTAGGGTTGTTAGAAACCAGATTAGACAATATCGTAAGACGAGCAGGTTTTGCTTTAAGTTTGAGAACTGCAAGACAGATAGTATTTCACGGACATATTTTGATAAATAATAAAAAAATAGATATTCCATCGTATCAAGTGAAAGAAGGCGACAAAATAACGTTATCAAAAGAAATGGCTAATAGTCCGGTAGTGAAATTCGCTTTAGAAGAAACAGAAAAACGGGAATTAAGACCAAGTTTTCTTGAATATCAAGCAGATAAGAATACTGCAACTTTAGTGAGACAGCCTGCACGGGACGAAATGTCTCAAACGGTGAACGAACAACTTATTATTGAGTATTATTCTAAGTAATAGATTTTTGGAGGAAAAAGATATGGAATTTGCAAATTTAGTTTTACCAAATAAGGTAATATTGGATTCAAAAACAGCTACAAATTCTTACGGGAAATTTATAGCAGAGCCGTATGAAAGCGGTTATGGTCATACTGTGGGAAACAGTTTAAGACGAATAGCATTATCAAGTTTAGAAGGTAGTGCAATCACAGCAGTAAAAATTAAAGGTGCTATTCACGAATACAGTACCTTACCAAACGTCAAAGAAGATGTGATAAACATAATTTTGAATCTTAAAAAATTAAGATTGAAACTCACAGGTAAAGAAAAAGATTATGTTCTGTTATCAGTAAAAAAACAAGGCGTAGTTACTGGAAAAGATATAAAAGAAACAGCTAATGTTAAAATCATAAACAAAGATTTAGTATTAGCAAATCTTGAATCTGGCGGAAGTTTGGAAATTGAAATTGAAGTATCCAGAGGTAAAGGATATGTAGCCGAAGAAGAAATTGCAAAAATCCAAAGACCAGAAGGTTTTATACCAATGGATGCGGTTTTCTCGCCGATAGTAAAAATTCAATATGATGTAGAACCAGCTCGTGTTGGACAAAAAACAGACTATGATAGATTAGTTTTAGAAATTACTACGGATGGTAGTGTAGAGCCAAAAGTGGCATTATCAGAATCTGCGAAGTTATTGCAAGAAAGTTTAGAAATTTTCACAATACCAGCAGACGAAGCTGATGAAACTGAAGAAGTTTTACCTGTACCAGTAGAGAAAAAAGAAGCAACAGATAAAGACAATGATGATTTAGATCAAAGCATTGAATTTATAGAACTTTCTTCACGATCTGTAAATTGTCTAAAATCTGAAGGTATACATACCGTTAGAGATTTGATATCAAAAACAGAAGCTGAGCTAAAAATAATCAAAAATTTCGGAAGTAAATGTTTGGTAGAAATCGACGAACGACTAAAAGAAATGGGATTAGATTTAGTAAAAGAATCTAAAAAGAAAAAGTAAGAATTTTTTAAGGAAAAAGAAATGATTAAGAATTTAGGATATAGAAAATTATCAAAGACTGGAAGTCATCGAAGAGCGATGTTGAAGAATATGGCGACCAGTTTAATACTTCACGAGCAAGTGGAAACGACAGTTCCTAAAGCGAAAGAAGTGAGGCGAGTAATAGATCAAGTTATAACAGAAGCAAAGAAAGGTGAGCATACGAAAGTCAAAGATACAATCAAAGACAAAGTAGCTTTCAAGAAATTGTTTGAAGTTTTAGCAAAGCGATATGAAACACGCAACGGCGGATTCACTCGAATAATGAAGAGTGGTATCAGACGAGGCGACAACGTTGAAAAAGCGATAGTGAAATTAGTTGATTAATATAGTAGAATAAGAGAAGTTATGGTAATAGATTTTTTAGGCGGATTATTTTCTAACGATATGGGAATGGATCTGGGGACGGCGAATTCCTTAATATACGTTAAAGACAAAGGCATCGTGCTTAGAGAGCCAAGTGTAGTTGCTATGGATAGAGATACAGGTGAGATTAAGGCAGTTGGCAGTAAAGCTAAGCAGATGTTAGGAAGAACTCCCGCAAATATAATAGCTGTGCGACCATTGAGAAATGGGGTGATAGCGGATTTTGAAGTCACCCACGAGATGATTAAGTATTTTATCAAAAAGGTACATAGCCACAAAACACTTTTGCGACCAAGAATAGTAATCGGAATACCATCGGATATAACAGGTGTAGAACGACGAGCTGTGATAGATGCGGCAAGACAAGCAGGTGCAAGAGAGGTTGATTTATTAGAAGAACCTATGGCAGCAGCCATGGGTGCAGATTTACCAATAGCAGAACCAAATGCAAGTATGGTAGTAGATATCGGTGGAGGTACAACTGAAGTAGCGGTGATATCATTGGGTGGAATGGTTGTAGCAAAAGCGATAGATGTAGCAGGTGATGAACTCACCGATTGCATAATTCAATATTTCAGAAAGAAATATAACCTTGTAATCGGGGAGAGTACAGCAGAGAATGTAAAAATGAGTATAGGATCTGTGTATCCTCTGAAAGAAGAAATGAAAATGGAAGTTAAAGGACGAGATCAAACTCAAGGACTTCCTCGAACATTAAATGTAACTTCAGAGGAAATCAGACACGCATTACTTGAACCATTCAAACTTATTGTGGATGTTGTAAAAAACACGCTAGAAGAAACACCACCAGAACTTGCAGCAGATTTGGTTGATAGAGGGTTAGTTTTAGCAGGAGGAGGTTCGCTTTTACGAGGAATAACAGACTTGTTAAGAGCAGAAACAAAACTTCCTGTACATAGAGCGGCTGATCCTTTGAGCTGTGTCGCAGTTGGAACAGGTAAGAGATTAGAAGACTTGGCAGAACAAGGTAATAATATCTCTAACTGGTGGCAAAAGAAATAAGGTAATCTGTAAATAAATATATTGCGGTAGAAAGTTTTATTTTTTAATAAAGCGGGAATTCTTCAG
The DNA here is from genome assembly GCA_964411485.1 of uncultured Elusimicrobiaceae bacterium. Lineage (GTDB taxonomy): Bacteria > Elusimicrobiota > Elusimicrobia > Elusimicrobiales > Elusimicrobiaceae > Pseudelusimicrobium. Next base: position 7,905 of record CAYPLD010000001.1, read on the forward strand.
AAAATTTTTGAAGTATTCCCGCTTTTTGTTTTGTTTTGAACGTACTTGATGTTTTTTAATACAGCTAATTATGAAAATTTCAAGTATCTGTTTAAGATTAAAAGTGTGGCTAGGTAAAAATTTAGGGGTAAAAGTGAATCAAAATAGAGGAAATGCTATGAGAGATAGTAGATTATTGAATATATCAGCATCGTTTTTTATTGTTTTAAGTATGATACTAATGCTACTCCCACTCGACGGAGCAGTAGGTAGTTTTAGAAACTTATTGTCCTATATATTTATCCCGCAAATAAAAAGTTCCAACTATACATATGACTACACATCAGGTGTAGCAGTAAGAGTTGAAGAACTTATAAATGCACATCAGGAAAATGAAAGTTTGAAAGAAGAAATGAAAGAGTTGATGCTAGTAAAAAGTCGAGCAGGTGAAATTTTAAAAGAGAATGCGAGACTATCCGATATTTTGAATATAAAAAATAAACAGGATTGGAAAGGTGTTTGGGCAAGAGCAACCTATAAAGAACCATCAAGATGGAATACGATTATCATCGATAAAGGTACAAAAGATGGACTCACTATAAACTCTGCCGTTATCGGAATAAACAAAACAGAAGTTGGTCTTATCGGAAAAATTATCGAAACAAATAAAGATACTTCAAAAGTTTTGTTAATAACAGATAAGGAATTTAATGTCGCTTGTTCGGTGGGAAAAGGAAATTTGCACGGACTATTAGAAGGTAATGGCGATACAGATTTAGAGATTAAATATGTGCCAATAAATGCTGGAGTTATCGTCGGTGAAGATGTGTTTACATCAAATTTGAGTGCGGTGTTTAGAGAGGGGATAAAAATCGGGAAAATTTCTGAAGTCGAAAGTGGTGGTGGAGAATTTAAAACATTTTTATATCTGAAATTGGAACCACTTGTGAATATAAGCTCATTAAAAGAGGTTTTTGTTTTAACAAAATAAAATTATGATACATTTATTTAAAATTTTTATTTTATTTATTTTTATGACCATATTGCATTGGGTTGGAGTATCCTTTATGGGAATATTCAAACCTGACGTTATGTTTTTATTTGCGATGGCACTTGCAATTACCGCACTGCCGTTGGAAGGGTATATTTTTATATTTTTAAGCGGATTGTTTTTAGATTTTTGGGGAAGTAGTTTGTTTGGTGGATACGCTCTAACATTTTGTTTGATAGCATATGCTATTTACTTTTTAAGAGATAGAATGAATTTTGAAAATATTATATCGCAAATAGTTTTGATATTTGTAGCATCAGTATTTGCGGGGATTGTATATTCGTTTACTAGTTATGTTTTCTCGGGAATATACATATCAGAAACATTTATAGAAGTGTTCAGGAAAGCATTGTTTGATTGTATATTTGCACCAATAATATTTTTCATCGTTTTTAAGGTTATGCATCAAAAGTAAGAGCAAAAAATTTTTCACGGGATAACGAGTATGGGTTTGGAGAAGAAATATTTATTTGGTAAATTAAAATTTTTATGGATGTTGGCTGTTATATTCAGTTTTATAGTGTTTATGAAATTGTTTCATATACAGATAATCAATCATAAGTACTATTTGGAAGAAGCAGAGAGTAATAGGACGCATGTTATTTATAAAATCGCACCGCGAGGTAGAATTTTTACAGAAGATAATGTGACGATTGCTTCAAATGGACCTGCTTTCAGCTTATATTATCTGCCAAGCACAAGAAAAGATATAAAATATTTGGATAATCTAGCAGATGATATTTCAAAAAAAATAAACAAACCGAAAGATGAAATTTTCTCTCAATTAAAAACTGCAAATGATACCAAAAGAGCAGTTCTGCTCGGCGATAATTTAAGTCCAAAAAGCATCTACACCTATGCCGAACTTAAAGATATAAATCCTAGTATAGAGTTCATAGAAAACACAAAAAGGTTTTATCCTTTTGATAGTTTCGCATCACATTTGATAGGTTTTATCAGTACGATAGATAAAAAAGATTGGCAGGATCAATATATCAAAAGCAATTATCGATATGATAATAAAATTGGTAGAAGTGGGATAGAAAATCGGTTTGAAAAATATCTAAAAGGACGAGATGGTGGAGTTTTTCTAGAAATAGATTCACAAGGTCGAGTAAAGAATATAATGCAGAGTAGAAGTTGGCGACCGGGAGCTGATGTGTATTTAACTTTGAATTATGAATTACAAAAATCGGCGGAAGATGGTTTGAAAAATTCTATCAGCGGATTAGGTGCGGCGATTGCGATGAATCCACAAACTGGTAAAATTTTAGCGATAGCATCAGCACCAAGTTATGATTTGAATAAGTTTGTGAGTTATCAAGATGAAAATCCAAGTGGTTATGTAAATACGGGGATAATGGAGTACAATTTGGCGGTAAAAGGTTTGTATCCGCCGGCATCTGTTTTTAAGATTTTGGTATCAATTGCGGCACTTGAAAATAATCTGATAGATTTGGAAGAAGAAGTTTTATGTAAAGGTGAAGTGTGGCTTGGGAACAGAAAGTTTGGTTGTTGGAAAACTCATGGTAAGATGAATTTTTGGGACGGGTTAAAACATTCTTGTGATGTTTATTTTTACACATTGGCTCAAAAAATGGGTGCAAGAGTGATAGAAAAATATCAAAATAAATTTCGTCTAAACGAACCGACATATATTGATATGGAAGGTGAAAAAACTGGAAATGTTTTTGGACCACAAGAACGATTTGATAGAAAAGGGTATTGGTATGCCGGCGATAATTTGAATATGTGTATTGGTCAGGGGGAACTTTTAATCACGCCGATAAAGATGGCTCAATTTATCAGTGCGGTGGCGAATGGTGGAAAGTTTTGGCGTCCGTATTATGTCGATAAAATTGTAAGTCAAAATGGCAGAACACTTTTTGAAGAAAAAGAAAAATTGCTTGGTCAGGTAAAGTTAAAGACTGAAACAAAAGATATTATCAATAAAGCATTAAGGAATGTAGTTGACGGTGGTACAGGTTGGGCTGTTAATATCAAAGATGTAGAGGTGAGGGGAAAAACTGGTACAGCACAAAATCCACATGGTGAAGATCATGGTTGGTTTGTCGCTTATGCTAACTTGCCCGGTGAAGAACCTGAAATAGTGGTAGTTGTTTTTGTTCAACATGGAAAAAGTGGAAGTAGCGGAGCAGGTCCAGTCGCCCGAAAAATTTTGAACGCTTATTTTAAGGAAAAAATATGAGCAAATTCGATTTCGGAATAAAAAGAACAACATTAGATATCACACTTTTAGCTGTGTTCGTATCCTTAATTTTGATTGGTACTTTAGCGATAATGTCAGCATTGTCGGGGATAAGTTTCGCAGAACAAGTATTAAGAACACATTTTGTTGCGATTATCGTTGCGGTCGTAGTTTTTATTTTGAGTTGGTCTTTGAATTATCAGATTTTTTCAGAACAATGGAAAATTCTGTACGGAATAATGATACTAACTTTAATTGCAGTATTAGTTGTTGGTGTCGCAGATAGAGGTTCAAAATCTTGGTTCAGATTACCACTCTTTTCTATACAACCTTCAGAATTGTGTAGAGTTGGTTTGATAATTGTGACCGCCGCTTTTTTACATATCAATCATAGAAAAATAGCAGATCCACAAATTATGATTAAAGTTTGTGCGTTAATTTTACCCTTATTCGCACTTGTTATGTTACAGCCAGATTTTTCATGGGTCGTCATAACATTCCCAACAATTTTCGCGATGTTATACGCATCGGGTGTGAATATGTTTTATTTAATCATAATTTGTGGATATGCTTTCATTAGCGGTTTATTCCCGATAATATGGACTTTATTTGGTCTAAAACCGGATTTATTAGATTACAGATTATTTAATTTTTTGGATAGTCTATCGAGTTTCAGTTGGAACACTTTTATATTTTGTGCGGGTATAATTTTGTTGGGATATTTAGCGTGGATATTGATTAGGCAATTCAGAATAATGATACCAACTTTTTATTTCGCATTAGCGGTGATGGTTGTTTTTGCTGGATTTTTCAGCGGAATGTTTATCGATAAACAAATAAAAAATTATCAACGAAAAAGAGTTGAGGCATTTTTAGAACCTACTTCAGACCCAAAAGGTGCTGGTTATAATGTTATCCAATCGAAAATCGCAATCGGAAGCGGTGGATTGGTTGGTAAAGGATTATTTTCTGGGACACAATCAAGATTAGGTTTTGTTCCCGAACGACATACGGATTTTATTTTAGCCGTTATCGGCGAGGAAATGGGTTTTGTGGGAATGCTGGGTGTATTACTTTTATACCTTATTATGTTATATCGGGTTTACAGCGTTGCGTTGGTTTCTAGTGATATGTTCGGATTTCTGATATGTTGTGGTGTGTTTAGTATGTTTTTAGTTTATCTGGTGGTGAACTTTGGAATGATAGTCGGACTATTACCTGTGGCTGGGATACCATTGCCGTTGGTGTCTTATGGTGGATCGAATTTAGTATCAAGTATTTGGGCGTTGGGTTTGGTTGAATCGGTCTATGCTCGACGAATAACGGTGGTTTAATTATGGACGAACAAATTTATAAATTCAGAATTAGATATGAAAAAAAAGGTGAGATAGAGAAATCTAGTCATCAAGAAATCAGAAATTTGTTCAACGATGTTATCATTGAAAGTGGTTTGAAATTTTATGGTTCTAAAAGATCAGATGAAATACCAAGAACAGCATTTGGTAGTGCATTGAGTTTGGGTTATACAAGTGAATGTGAATATACAGACATTTATTTGTTAGAAAAAATAGATTTGAAAACTTTACAAAAGGAGTTTAAGAAAAAAGATATAAATATTTTATCAATGGAACAAATACCATTCAATTTTCCGTCGATAGAGAGTTTATGTTCGGTTATAGAATATGAGGTATCTGGAGATTTCAAAAAAGACGAAAAAGGGCTAAAAGAATTTCTGGATAAAAAAGAAATTATAATAACAAAAGCAAAAGAGGAGAAAACTATTAAATTTAATGCAAGACCGCAAATAGTTAGTATGGAATTTGTTGGTGATAAGATTTTTATTAAATTAAAAATAGTAGAAGGTTCAAATGCGAAAGTAGAACAAATATTTTTTAGTTGGTTAGGTGAAGATACAAAATTAAAAATTCTAAAAAAGAATATGTATTGGTTAGCTAGTGAGGGCGAACTAAAAATTTTATAAATTTAGGAGAAAAAAATGAATAAAGAAGAAAAAAGACCAAAGATAGAAGTTTTGGTAAACAAAAGTTTTGAAGAAACGCGAGCGGCTATTTTAGAGGATAATCGTCTTGTCGAACTTATATGGGAACGACGCGGAGATATGAATATTGTAGGTAATATTTATAAGGCGACAGTCGAAAATGTATTACCGGGAATTTCCAGTGCGTTTGTGAATATAGGTTATGAAAAAAATGCGTATTTGTATATATCAGATGTATTAAATCCGCATAAAAAACCGATTGATACAATCTTAAAGAAAGGTCAAAAGGTTATCGTACAGGTTGTGAAAGATGCGATAGGCACAAAAGGTATGAAAATCACAATGGATATCGCAATGCCCGGTAGATTTTTAGTTTTGACCCCGTATCAAAAATTTATTGGAGTATCAAAAAATATTGAGGACCATGAAATCAGACAGGCATTAAACGAAACGGTGAAAGAACTTGCAGAAAAGTATCTTGATGGTATGGGTTGTATAGTCCGAACTGAAGCTGAAGAGTCAGGAAAAGATGAGCTTGAAAAAGAGGTCAAATATTTAGCAAGACAATGGAAAACCATAATGAGCAAGTTCGAAAAAGCTAAATCACCGACACTGCTTCACGAGGATATGAAAGCTACTATGCAAATATCTCGAGATATTTTATCTGAAGATGTAAAAGTCTATTTATTAGATGATAAAGACGATCACGATAAGGTAATGGACTTTGTTTCAAGAATATCTCCAGAGCTGAAAGATAAAATTAAGTTTTACAAAAGCAAAACTCCGATTTTTGAAGCATTCGGTGTGGAAGAGGAAATTGATAATTTAAGAAAAACGACATTACCTTTACCAAGTGGTGGAAGTATTGTGATTCAAGAGGCAGAAAGTTTGTGTGCTATCGACGTCAACACTGGAAAGTTCACTGGAAGTAAATCGCAAGAGGAAACTGTGACTCAAACCAATATCGAAGCGGCGGAAGAAGTTGCTCATCAGCTTCGTTTGAGAAATATCGGTGGGATAATCGTCATAGATTTTATCGATATGAAAAAAGCGTATAACAGGCATAAAGTTGTTGATGCTCTCAATAACGCAGTGAGATATGATAGAGCAAAAATCAGAATTTTGCCGATAACTCGACTTGGTTTGGTCGAGATGACAAGAGAAAGAAAGAGAGAAAGTACAAGTAGTTTATTGACTCAAGAATGTGATCAATGTGGTGGATCTGGAAGGTTGTTATCCTCGGAAAGTATACGAATAAAAATTCAACGTGAGATTCATGATTTGACGCAAGGTAAAACTGGTGGTAATTTGAGAATTGTTTTACACCCAGTATTGTGCGAACTGCTAAAAAGAAAACAGCAATTAATGGAAAATAATGTGAATAGAAAGATGAAAATCCAAGCAGATGCACAAATTTCTTGGGAAAATTATAAGATAATATTGGAATAATTGTAAAATATAAATATGAGTAAAATATTAAGACAAATATCTGTTACATTTTTGCTGTTTTTGTTAATCTTTGGATTAGCAAAAACAGCGATGTGTCAAGACATAGCAAAAAATATAGACATCATGCATAATGGTAAAAACAAAGGTTCTATTGCCGGTATTTTGCGTAATGGCGAACTATTTGTTAATGGGAAAGATATATTTAGTGAACTTAAATGTTCTGCTAGATGGTTTGAAGATAGTGGAAAAATGAAAGTGAGTTCAAAATATATAAAAGCCGTGTTGGAAGCGAATAGTAATAGTGTCTATATAAATAAGGAATATATAAATTTGAATAGTAGAGTTTTTAGTAAGAACAGTGTTTTGTATGTTCCGTTTAGTTTTTTTGAACATCCATACGTGCAAGATTCTTTCAAGAAAGAAATGGAATATAAAAACGGAAAAATCAGTTTACAAAAGTATTATGATATCGACGTAGGATATGTGTCTGGTGGAAAAAAAGAAAATACATCTGTGCTGGAGATAGAAATTAGAAGAGACGTTAATTACAAGGCACAAGTAAAGAATAAAAGGGCTGTAGAAATAGTATTTTATGATGCTAATATCAAAGCCAAACAAAATTTGCGGATTAATGATAAAAACATATACACATTATATTTTAGTCAACAAAATAAAAATGCATTGCTAAAAATTATACTCAAAAATTCTGCTAAAGGTTGGGATTTATATCAAAAGGGCGACAAATTGATGTTGAAATTTTCAAGCGGGGGACAGAGCTTGAAAAACATTTTTACTGGAACAGCTTATAGTTCTTCAAAAGAGTATCAATATGCAAGTGTTAGTGAGGTTGTAGAAAAAGAATACATTTCAAAAAGCAAAGAGGATATCGAACTATTAGAACCTGAAGCAGAAGAGCTAGATCCCAATGCGTTTTTTGATGAAACTGCTAGTGTCAAGCCAGCAACACCAACTGATCCAACACAAGTGCCGACTAAAACAAAAATAACGGATATTATAGATACGTCGGTGGATACTAATGGTAGAAAAATGCGTATTGTTATAGATCCGGGACATGGTGGAAAAGATCCGGGTGCGACAAGACGAAGAAGTAAAAAAGAAAAAGAAATTAATTTAAGAATATCTAGATATCTTGCAGATTTACTCAAAAAAAATAAAAATTTTGATGTAAAACTCACTCGTTCAAGTGATAAATTTATTGCACTTTCAAGACGAGCGGATATTTCCAATAATTATAAAGCAGATTTATTTGTATCGATTCATACGAACGCAGCAAAACGAAGAGGAGCTAATGGTTTTGAAGTTTATATTTTATCGACCAAAGCATCAGACAAATTAGCCGAGGAAGTAGCAGAGTTTGAAAACAAAGCGATTGAGTTTGAAGATGATAAAACACATTATGAGTTTGCTGATGTATTGCTCGCTTCGCTCGCAAGAAATGAATTTCTAAATTCCAGTAGTGATGCGGCGAGTCGGATTAGGAATAGAACGAAAAAACATAGCAGTTATACGAGGATAAATGTTGATATTAACAATAGTATCAAACAGGCAAATTTCTATGTTTTGCGAGGTGTTAAATCACCGGGGATTTTGGTAGAGCTTGGTTATTTATCAAACTCAAAAGATAGAAAACAATTGAATAATATTAATATTAGACGACGATTAACGCAAGGCATATACGAAGGAATTGTCGACTATGCAAAATCAAACGGATTTAATTAAATGAAAGGATATTTGATTAACACGCCAGCACTAAATGTGCATGAACATATGGCGGTAGATGAAATTTTGAAAGATAAAAAAGATCAAGTTATCTTAAGATTTTTCAATTGGCAATCTAAACCTAGCGTCACTTTTGGATATGCACAATTTTTCAAAGAGGTCTGGGGTAAAGTTGAGCCAAAAAATATTTTGTTTGAAAATATCACTAGACGACCCACTGGCGGTGGAATAGTCTTTCACACAGATGATTTGACCTTTAGTTTGATTTTTTCTGCCGAAAATGAGCTTGCGAAACCGAAAGAAATTTATGATAAATTACATAGCAGTATAAAAGCTCATTTTCGGCAGGAAAACTTCAACACAAAAGGCGAAGTTGACAAAGAAAATTATGTACCATCGTTAAAAAATCAGGCGGGGCAGTGTTTTGAAAATCCAGTATCCAATGACATATTGGACAATCAGGGCAAAAAGGTTTTAGGTGGAGCTATAAGAAAGTTTGACAATATAATTTTATATCAAGGTTCATTTCAGACAAATAATGCTCGAGATGATGAGCGGATCAAACAGAATATTATCAAGGGTATAGAGGATTTTTTTGGTATAGTATTAATGAAAGAAGATATCGAAAACAGTGTGTTAGAACAAGCTAAAGATTTGGCTAATACAAGGTATAAAACAGAGGATTGGATCAAAAAATTTTAAGAAAAAGGATAATAAAATGATAAAACTTTTACTATCTATATTGCTTATCCCGTTTATATTTTTTGTATGTCTTGAAACAGGCAAGATACTCGTACCAGTTATGATGAATTTTGCAGTTAGCAAGTTCTTTTTCGCAGGTGCGATAATTTATTTTTTGATACATTTTTTCTTATTTAATTTTTCACGATTATATATTTTCGCTCATGAACTTATGCATGCACTTGCGGGCTGGATGTCTGGTGGAAATGTAAAGAACATATCAATAAACAGAAACAGCGGTTATGTTACATTGGACAAGGTCAACAGCTTTGTGATGTTGACTCCATATGTAATTCCAGTATATTCTCTGTTAATCACGTTGATATATTTTATATTCTCGTTAAAAGCAGATATTTCATATTTTCAGCCGTACTTTTTTGGATTTATAGGTTTCTTTTTAGCTTTTCATCTAGCACATACATTGAAAAGTTTATTTGAAACAAAGCAAAGCGATTTAGAAAAAGCAGGTGGAATATTTTTTTCATTAGTGATGATAATAATTTTCAATTGTTTCTTCTTTATTTTGATTATGAAAATGATATTTCCTGAAAATGTACAGATTATATCATCAATAAAAAGCACATTTTCAGTATCTTGGGATTTTTATGTTAAAGCATACGAATTTAGCAAGGATTTTATAATAAAGGTTTGGGATAGATGAGAAAACATAGAAAAAAAATAGTATTAGTTATCAGAATATGTATGACAGTTTGTTTGGTATCTGTGATATTAACAAGTATCGGATATTTTTCACTTTTGAAATATCTAAACAATAAGAACCTCACCTCAACATTTGCAAATTTCCTACAAGAAAAATTTAACAAACCGGTAGTGGTATCGTCGTTAGAATTTCATTTTCCAAATGAAATTCTAGTGAATGATGTTCAAATTATTGACTATGGTCCAGACCACTACGATCAGCTCCTCGCAGTAGATACTTTGGTGGTCAGATATAATATATTCAAACTTATAGCAAAAAAATTCGTCATAAAGGATATGTCCTTCAATAAGCCAAAAATCAAAGTGATAAAAGATAAAGACGGCAATTTGAATATTCCATCATTAACTACAGAGGAAAGAGCAAAGATAATATCAAACAAAGATAAAGAAGGTTTTAAGTTTGATATAAAAATAGATAGCATTAGCATAAATGAAGGACAGATAGTGTATAAGGATTTAAAAAACAATATTTCACATGCGATATACAGTGTAAACGCTTATCTTAATAATTTAGATTTTATAAAAGATACTGAAGTTTCATTTAGTTTTATATCTCGAAATAAATGGGGAGAAAAAATAATTGAAAGTCAAATTTTGGGTGATGGAGCAATAAATTTTGCTAATTTGAATTGGGAAGAAGCAAAAATCAAAGATACTAATATAACAATAAAATTTTTCAAAGAACCAATTAAAGCGGTTGTAAATGTGGAGAATTTGAGGAATCCAAAAATTTCTTTTCAGGGTAATATTCCTGCAGTGAGTTATAAGGATGTTTCTATATTTTTTGAAAGTCCATTCGATTTTGCATTCCCGCCATCAGAAATAAGTTTTGACGCAACATTAAAGCAAGAAAAATATTTAGCTCTCAAAAACACAGTTGTAACAATGGAAGATGTAAGTTTTGGGGTATATGCGGAGTATAATATGAGCGAAAAATTGCTTGATATGGAATTTGGTACAAACAAATTTAATTTTGCTAATAAAAATAAATGGTTTCCGGGTTTGAAAGCGTTAGAACTTGAAGGTCTTGGCGACATAAACGGTAGCTTGAAAATTAGTGAAACAAAAAAAATACAAGAAACTGTGAATATAAAATTGAACGATATTAGAGGCAAGTTGCGAGGTTTTACTATCAGTAAGTTTAGTGGTATCGTGGATATTATGGACGGGTTCAGAAAAGTAGATGCACAACTCAAAGATTTAAGTTTTGATATAGGTGGACAACAATTTACAAAATTGAAGGGCAAGTTTGAGTATGGGCATAATCAGATGTTTGTTGATTTGAAAAAAGGATTTTTCAATGGCAAAGATATGAAAATGTCATTTTTCGTTAAAAATCTAAATTCTATTAATAATAGGCATGTAAATATGGCGGCGGATTTTGAAAGTTTCGAACTTTTGGAAATTTTTGATACGGTTGGTGATTTTGGCGATGGAGTAGATCCAAAATTTCCTAATATAGAAAGAAGACCATATGAATATGATGGAAAATTGAGTTGGCTTCGAAATTTCAGAGCGAGATTGCCGAAATTTATACCTAATATAACGGGAATAATTAGTGCAAAACAATTTATAACACCCTCTATTTCGGGTGAAAATTTTAATGTTGAATTTGATTTGACAGATCTAAAACCCGGTATGGATAAATTTTCTGGTACTTTTGATGCTCAAATATCGAATGGGATAATATATAAATTAGAAGAATTTGCTGCAAATGATTCGGCATATAATGTGGCATTTCAGCCGTTCATTATGATGCATAAACTAGAGAAGATGGGTAGTTTTGAAGTTGGCAAAATACTAAAAAACGTTCCATATGATAGAATAATATTAAGCACAAATTTTAATAATGGTGCGATGAGAATCAACAACTTTTTGATAGAAAGCATAAAAATTCCATCGGCTGTTTCTGGTTGGGTAGATTGGTATGGTGAAAATATAGATATCAATGTTTATGCAAGGTTCACATCGAGTTCTAGTGCGGGAGCGATAGCGGAAAGTTTGACAGATGAAACAGGAAAACCTGCGATAGCGTTTAGATCTAAAGGTAATATGTATAAAGGTGTGAGGACTGAATTGATAAGTGCAAAAAGTGTGAGAACACAAATAAATAAAGCGATAGCAAAAGGTATAAGAACAGATTTTAAGAAATCAAAAAAGTTTAAGGCAGGAGGGTACAATGTCAAAAAATAATAATTTCGACGTATTAAGTATCTTACAAGAACACGGTGCAATTTTGAAAGGACACTTTCAACTGCCCAACGGATTACATTCGGAAAACTATATACAAACTTTTTTGGTAACGCAATATCCGAATTTATTGAATAAAGTTTCCAGTGCGATGTCAGATTTATTTAAAAAATCAAAAGTGAATGTTGTATTAGCACCTACTGCGAAGATTTCTGTGATTGCACAAGAGATAGCTCGAATAAAGAAGGCCCGAGCGGTTTTTGCCGAAGAAAATGATGGTGTTATGAAAATCAAACCAGAGCTTGCTCCAAAAAAAGGCGATAAAGTTTTGGTGGTAGATGATGTGACAGCAACTGGTAAATTAATATCAAACGCGATTGCGTTGGCAAAAAGTTGCGATGCCGAAGTTGTCGGAGTTGTGAGTATTGTTGATAGATCTGTCGGAGATTTGTGTTTACAAGTTCCGATTAGGGCGTTGATGTCATTTCCACTTGAAACTTATGATGAAAAAGATTGCCCGCTTTGTAAAAAGAAAATTCCATTGCAACTTTACAGAAAATCTTAACCTAGTTTTACGTCGTCTTTTGAGCGAGAATTTTGTCAAAGGGGGATAAACCCCACTCAAGGTATTCCACGCCCGCCTTTTTCGCATTCTCATCTCAAAATACTTGTAAAACTCGTGAAGTTTAATTTTTTAATAGAAGTTTGCAGATTTTTTATTTTCCTCTCCCTTTGGGAGAGGACGACTAATCAAAATGATTAGCGAGGTGAGGGCTATGTTATCCTAATAACGCTAATAATATACCTGCGGCGACGGCTGAACCAATCACACCAGCGACATTTGGTCCCATTGCGTACATTAACAAATGATTATGTGGATTTGCCTCTTGCCCCACTTTTGATACAACCCTCGCAGACATCGGCACAGCCGATACCCCACTTGCTCCAATCAATGGATTGATTTTTTCTTTAGAAAGTTTATTCATAAGTTTTGCAAGCAATACACCAGCGGCTGTGCCGATACAAAAAGCGAATAAACCTAAAGCTAAAATTCCGAGCGTTTCGATTTGCAAGAATTTATCGCTGGACAATTTCGAACCAACCGCTAGACCAAGTAAAATTGTGACTATATTAATAAATTCGTTTTGAGCAGTTTTACTTAATCTATCCACGACTCCACATTCTTTCAAAATATTCCCGAACATTAACATTCCGATAAGTGGTGATGCATCTGGCAAGAACAAAATACATAAAATCAAAACTGCGAACGGGAACAATATTTTTTCTCTTTTGCTCACGACACGTAATTGTTTCATTACGATTTGTCGTTCTTTTTTTGTGGTCAAAGCACGCATGATTGGTGGTTGGATTATAGGAACTAAAGCCATATATGAATATGCTGCCACAGCGATTGCTCCGAGCAGTTTTGGAGATAATTTTGATGCCAAAAATATTGCAGTTGGACCATCAGCTCCGCCGATAATACCAATTGCACCAGCATCTTGTAAGCTAAAGTTGAAACCATATTTTGCGAGTATCAAAGCACCTATCAAGGTTGTGAAAATCCCGAATTGTGCTGCCGCACCAAGCAATGCAGTTTTTGGATTTGCGATTAATGGTCCGAAATCGGTCATCGCACCAATACCTAAAAATATAAAGAGGGGGAATAATCCATTTGCGATACCAAAATTATAAATTATTCCTAAAAAACCACTGCCTGCAATGTCGGCGACTGGAATGTTTGCAAGTATTCCACCAAAACCGATTGGGATAAGTAAAAGTGGTTCAAATTTTTTGACAATACCAAGCCAAATCAAAGTTAATCCGACAAGTATCATCACTATTTGACCAAGTTCGAAATTATAAAGTCCGGTTGAATACCATAATTGCGAAAAATTTATTGATTCCATTTTTTTACCTCTTTGTCATTGCGAGAAATTTTTTCTAGATTGCCACAGCCCTTTGGGCTTCGCAATGACAAGAGAAAAAATTTCGTGGCAATCTCATTATAAAAACTTCTTATTTAATTATTACAAGGTCATCGCCGGCTTGAACTTGTTGTCCGACATTAACAACAACTTTCACACTACCACTTTTTGTTGCTTTGATTTCAGTTTCCATTTTCATCGCTTCCATAATCAAAACGGTTTGACCTTCTTCAACTTTATCACCATTATTTGCAATTATTTTAAAAATCGTTCCCGGCATTGGAGCTTTTATTGGGTGACCTGCACCACCAACTTTATCCCCGACAGATTCCTTTTGAGTTTCTGGAGTTCCACCTTCTGCGATATCAAAGCCAAAATCTGTGCCATTAACGGTAGCTTTTTTACCATTAACACTAACAACATAAGTTTCACCTTCAAGTGTGACCGTATAAGTTTCAGATTTACCAATTTTTTTCTTTGGTTTTTCAGCACTTATTTTTCTGATGTTCTCTTTCGCTTCACCTTTTAAGTAAGTTATACCTTTATCGCCACAAGTTGCTGTTATGAAAATATTTTCGTCCGAAATTTCCAATTTATTTTCTTGTAAAAGTTTTTTTGCATGTTCAATGCCTTTAGTTTTGTCGGCATCGTTGATTTCCAACGGAGTTTTTGTTGTTGGCTCAAGTTTCAATTGTTCTGATGCTATTTTTACAATCTCTTTGTCCGGAGCAATTGGTGTTTTACCAAAATAGCCGAGTACCATTTTGCCATATCCCGGTGCTATCTTTTTCCAAGGACCCATCATCACATTGTTGAACGCTTGTTGAAAATAAAACTGTGATACTGGTGTAACAGAAGTTCCAAAACCGCCTCGTCTCACCGTCTCACCCATCGCTTCAAAAACTTCTTGATAACGATGCATTATTTTATTATCTCGCATCATTTGAGTGTTCGCAGTCAATGCTCCACCGGGCATTGGGGCGAACGGTATTAGCGGTTCTACGGCGATAGCTTCTGGTGGCATGAAATAATCTTTCATACAATCTTTGAAAACATTTTCTGCTTCTACGATTTTTTTGATGTCAATATCCAAAGTGAAATCTGTACCTCTTAATGCATGCCACATTGTTATGATATCCGGCTGACATGTGCCACCCGAAACTGGTGCCATTGATAAATCGATTCTGTCCGCTCCAGCTTTGATTGCTTCTAAATAACACGAAACTCCCGTTCCGGCAGTTTCGTGTGTATGAAAAGTGATTTCAGTTTCGGGTGGCAATATTTTTCTTGCGAGTGCGATTGTTTCTGCGACAACTTTTGGAGCAGTCGTTCCTGATGCGTCTTTGAAACAGACACTATCAAAACCGATACCTGCGTCTAAAATTTGTTTAAGAGTGTTTGCATAAAATTTTGGAGTATGAGTTTTACCTGTTTTGTCCCAACCCGGAGCGAGCGACATTAATGTCACACAGACTTCGTGTTTTAAGCCAGCGTCTTTGATACATTTTCCACTATATATTAGGTTGTTTACATCATTCAATGCGTCGAAATTTCTGATTGTGGTTATGCCGTGCTTCTTAAAAAGTTTTGCGTGGAGATTAATGATATCACTGCTTTGACTTTCTAATCCGACAACGTTTGTGCCTCTTGCTAGAGTTTGGAGATTGGCATCTTTGCCTGCTTTTTCTCTGAATTGGTCCATCATATCAAAAGCATCTTCATTGCAATAAAAATATAAACTTTGGAATCTTGCACCACCACCTGCTTCAAAATGTTCTATGCCTGCATTTTTTGCTGCTTCGACCGCTGGTAAAAAATCTTTTGTTAATACTCTTGCTCCGTAAGCTGATTGGAATCCGTCTCTGAAGCCCGTCATCATAAACTTTATTTTTTTTGTCATTTCCTGTTTTAAGCCCTCTACATAACACTTGTTTCGCTAATGTTAAATGTGAACCGTTCTCCTTTATTTTTTGTTAAAGTGATGTGCTAAAGCTATTGATGTAGCTTTGAAAATGTTTTTGCTCATCTCTCTTTTTAATTGTTTATCTGTTGATTGTTGAGGATAATGTTTGTCTAAAAATGTCACCAGCTTTTTTAGTATCATCATAAACAAAACTAACAAGCCAAGCAGTACGAATACTGTTGTCATGCCTATTAATGTAATTGTTAATCCTTGAGCTATCATAAAATATCCCCTATCGAAATGTGGTTTATATTATCAAGTTCATCTATTAAGATTATTGCTCCGTTGTCGTCGATATCTTTGACCTTCGCTTCGTAAATTTTATCTACATGTTTGAGCTTTATTTCTTTTCCGATATAGTCAAATCGTTTGATATATGCTTTTTTTATCACGACAAAACCTTGTTTCAAGGTTTTGTCGTAAATCTTAAAAAATTCCGACAAAATCTCTTTTAGCAAAAGGTTTTTATCTATTTTTAGACCTTGAATTTTCAAATTGGTTGCAGGTTTATCTATTTTGTTTAGATTTTTCTGCTCGATATTGATGCCAACGCCTAAAATTATTGCTTTTAATTTATCTTTTTCAAAGATAGTTTCTGATAAAATGCCAACTGCTTTTTTATTTTTGATTAGAACGTCATTTGGCCATTTTATTTGTGGTTTTACGCCGTGTTTCTCGAGAACTTTACAAATCGCTACGCTTATTGCTTGAGTTAAGTTTGGTGCGTTCTTAATGTCAATGGTTTTGGGCTTTAGAATAATCGAAAAATATAATCCACCTTTGTTTGATACCCATTTACGTTGATATCTGCCTCGTCCTTGAGTCTGAACTTCTGCTAAAATCACATCTTTATGTTTCAAACCTTTATAATTCTCTTTGGCGTAGGTGTTTGTAGAATCTAATTTTTTGAAAAAAATAATTCCCATTATCTACATTTTATCAAATTTATAAAGACAACTTATTTTTATTTATTAAAGGAAACCTTCACCCTCACCCCAACCCTCTCCCCTCATGTAGGGAGAGGGAGTACTTTTTTTATAAAAACTCGCCTCATGTAGGGAGAGGGAGTACTTTTTTTATAAAAACTCGCCTCATGTAGGGAGAGGGGGGTAAAGGGAAATTTTGAAAAACTATTTTATATCTTTGATTTTGGAGGAAGAATAAACGGAATAATCCATATTCGGAAAGATATTGTTTCTCTGTTCAAGATGAGATACGAAACCTTCATCAATTTTGTTGCCAATTACCTGTTCGTACAATTTTGTGAAATTGCTGATATGATCTTTCGTTCGTTTCGTCGAATAGTTGATAGCTGTGCCGACGGTCATCAAAAATGCCCAGTCCGAACTTTGCATCAATAATAGTTCTCGTGCCAACTGATTCAACGCTCGTTTTAGATGACCGTCGGCACTAGGAAATTTATTAGCCAGTTCGGTCATTCGTTCGCTGGCTTTGTGTAGATGTCGATAAATCCAGTCATTACAGCCGTTTAGCCAGACTTCGTTATAACCTTTATCGCCCCAGCTTGACATCGACGGCTGAACCACCTGATTCTGTGGGTATTCCTTTAGATATTCGCTTGGCGTTATCAATTTTATATCGTCTTGATCGTAGTGGATTTTCTTAAATAAAAATTCGATAAAATCTACACCTTCATACCACCAATGTCCGAAAAGTTCAGCGTCGTACATTGAAACTATTAATGGCTTTCTGTCTAAAATGTTTGCCAAATATTTTACTTGCTCTTGTCGATTATGCAAAAAATTTCCAGCATGATCTGCGGCTTTACTTCGAGCATCTTCTGGATAATACGCATGCTTTTGGTCAAGTTTAACTTTACCAGTTATTTTGTGATATTTCATTCCGATATTTCTTCGGACTCCATCAGAATGGAGATAAGGTCGGACATAATCATAATCCAAATCGTAGCCAAGATCCCTATAAAATTCGCGATAGACATAATCACCGGGATACCCGCTTTCAGCACTCCAAACTTGTTTGGCACTTTCGATATCTCGACCAAAAGTTGCTACACCACTCGGACAATATACCGGTGCATATACGCCATATTTTGGTCGTGGAACAGCATGCATTATCCCGTGTGTTTCGACGAAGAAATATCTCAAACCTTCTTTTTCTAAAAATTTATCATCACCTGGAGCGTAAGCACATTCTGCCAACCAAATACCCGGTGGTTTTTTGCCAAATTTTTCTTTGTAATCTTCAACCGCTGTTTTTATTTGAGCGTAAACAGTTTCTCTGTCAACCATTAAAGGCAAATATCCGTGTGTCGCACAGCATGTGATGATTTCTAGCTTGCCAAGATCTTGGAATTTTTTGAAGCCATTCAAAACGTTAGAATGATAATAATTTTCAAATAATTCTTTCAAGCGTTTGAACTTTTTTTCATACATTTTTGCGGCTTCAAAAAATTCCGTATCTTTAGTACGCGTCAGTTCTTTTTCGGATAGCTCGATTCTTTGATACAAATAATATCTAAATCTTTCTTTTAATAGTTCATCGCTCATCATCGCACAAAGTGGGGGAGTTAGTGACATTGTGATTCTAAAATCAACATTTTCGGCATGTAATTTTTCGTATGTATCGAGAAGTGGTAGATAGGTTTCTATCATCGCTTCGAAAAACCAATCTTCCTCGAGAAAATCAGGATATTCGGGGTGCCGTATGAACGGTAGGTGTGCGTGTAAAACCAGTGTGAGATAACCTTTTGACATTTTTTCCTCTTACTTATTAAATTGTGTTGAAGATACACCAAAATTGAATCGTAAATTATCTTTTTCCAAAATCAAAACTTCACTAGCCCCAACATTTTTTTTACTTGACATTTTATATAGCTTTCTAAAATCCTCTTCAACTATCATCCATTTTTCATCAATGATATTTGAAACTTCATTGAACGGCATTTGATTGGCTTTTGTTTTCACTCTTGATATCAAAATAAATTCGCCTGTATCGGTCAACAATCCAAGATCGCATAAATACCTTTTCCCAGTATGTGGAACTTGAATATACCAGCTTTTTGCTTCAAACAAAATTGGAATATCATGATAATAATTTGCGTTTAGTCCATCAAATTCTTTAACATCTGTTATGTCGTATAATCGGATTACATTTTTACTTTTATCAAAAATATCCTGACCATGATTATTTTTTATATTATTGTAAGTATCCTCGGTGATATCCCAATAGATAAAGAGCCAATGAGGATCTCTCACAATTTGGTAAGATTCCGTTTTGCCATAAGAATACGGTATATTTTGACCATTTGCAGAAGAAATATCTTCACGTTTTATAAACGCAATTGAAGAAAAATTTTCCATAATCAGCCCCCTGATTTTAACGTCACTTCGGACATATTCTATAGGTATATGATACTGAAAATTAATAAATAAGGCAATGTCAAAAAGAAAAATAGCGATTAGTTTATTATTTGGAACTTGGGGTTGTATTTATATATGGGGGTTTGTACAATAATTTGTAGAAACCTTAATTAAAAGAGAGGAAAAGCAAATGAAAAAAATAATAACTAGTATATTAGCAATAGCAGTACTTGGTCTTATTGCTATAAATGCTGAAGACTATATAATGCAAAATGATATTGCTGTACCTGTAGACCAATCAATAACAGATGGTGACGATTTGAAAGTAGCATATGAAAGAAGAGATAAAATAGCTAGAGAACATGATGAAAATGTATTGAACGATTTTGAAAAATTAAAATTATATAGAGCAAACAGAGAAACACTTAAGAAATCACTTGTTAATTCTGACTTGGAATATTATTTTATTAGGCTTTACAATTATTATTTGGAAAAGCATTCTCTTGCGAGAACAGTTAATTTTTTAAGCCAATTTGAACACGATATGACTATTGATGAGATTGAAAGTACGTTTGATGACATAGAAATTGCGGGTTTCAGTTCCGAAGACCTTTATAAATCTTTTTATATCCTTCCAGCAGAAGAGTATAGACAGGAGGGAGAATACATTGGGGTACATATAAGGATTTATGATGGTGAAGGAAATGTAAAAGGAGAAGTAGAAATATCTGGGTTTGGATACGCAAACGGAGTTATACCAAAAGAAAGAACTCTTTTTAGAGATAAAAAATAATTGAAATAAAAAGTTTTTTAAAACAATGAAACTCCCCGGGTTTACACTCGAGGAGTTTCATTATGTGATTTTTTATTTATTAGTAAGTTTTTCTATATTTATTGCTTTTTCAAGTTCTTCTAAATTTGGTTTTATTGTTTTAGGATGTTCTTGTTTTACAGATTTGATCGCACTATCCAAATCTTTTAATCCATAACCTGCGACTATCAAAACCACAGATTCGTCAGATTTGATTTTGCCTTCTTTTATCAAGTTTTTGAGTGCGGCATATGGTGCAGCACCGGCAGGTTCGGCAAAAACATTTGTACCTTTTGCCAGTTCGGATATTGCTTCTATGATTTCTTCATCTTTGACGGTTGTCACATATCCGCCACTTTCGTCTAGTGCTTGTAATGCCATTTGAGCGTCACGTGGATAATCAACCACCAAAGTATCTGCCACAGTTTTTGCTTTGATTCTTTCTATTTTACCGCCACTTTCAAATGCTTTCTTAAGTGCATCACTACCTTCTGGCTGAACCGCTATCATTTGGGGCATTTTTTCAATTATCCCAAGTTTATTAAAATCTACAAAACCTTTCCAAAGTCCACTAAATACGCTTCCATCACCTACTGCAACTATCACTTTATCCGGAGCCTCCCATTCGAGCTGTTCACATATTTCGAACGCACAGGTTTTTTTACCTTCTCGAACAAATGGGTTATAACCTGCCGCTCTTGTATACCAGCCATATTTTTCGGTCGCTTTGACATTTAGTTCAAATGCGTCGTCATAACTGCCATCGACAAGAACAACATGTGCTCCGAAAACTAAAAGTTGAACCAGCTTTGGATATGGCACAGTTTTCGGCATAAAAATCATCGTTTCAACAGGTAAATTTGCTGTTAGACAGGCAAGTGAATCAGCAGCATTTCCGCTAGATGCAGTGGAAATAACCTTTTCATTAAGTTCCAATGCTCTTGCTACCACTACGGCTGAACCTCTATCTTTTATTGAGCCGGTCGGATTTCGACCCTCGTCTTTAATAAATAAATTTGCTATTCCTAATTCTTGAGCTAAATCTTCCGCTTCGTATAATGGTGTCCAGCCGACTTTGACTGGTGGTAAATCTTTGTTGTCGTCTACTGGTAGAATGTCGATATAACGCCACATATCGTAGGTTGTGTTTTTTTCTAGATCGTCGTAATCTAGTCGCTTTTTGATTAATTTGTAGTCGTAAGTTATTTCTAAATTTCCTGAACATGCTGTACATAAATATCTCGTATCGCTTAATTTGTGTTCTTTTCCACAATTGATACATTGAAGTGAAAGAATCTTTTTCATATGATTTTTACTACCTCGTAAGTTTATAGTTTGTAACTTTTATTATACAAATTTGGGACAAAATGCTAAACTCTTAATATGAGAAAATTATGGCTCTATCTAGCAAAGGAATATCAATACTTTTTGAACTTTCTTAAGTTTATAAGAAGAATCAATAATGGACTAAACAAACATTACTGCTTTTCGATGGCAGCAGAGTTTGCTTTCTATTCCTTATATTGTATTATCCCGTTTTTAGTGTTCTTGATAATGGTCGCAGGTTATATTCCTATAAATGAAGCTCAACAACTTGTAAATACTATGCAAACTGTCTTGCCGGATTATGTAGTAGATATTTTCTTTCCAATTGTTGGTGATATTTTAAACAATCCTCGTAAACTTTTGACCATTTTAACAGCTTTATTATCTCTTTTTGCAGCATCGGCGGCGTTCGGTGGAGTTGCGACATATCTAAATAGAATTTTTGCTTGTAAAGAAAAACGATCTTACTGGAAAAGAAAATTAATCGATATGACACTCGTTTTGTTCACCGTGTTCATAATAATTTTGGCTAGTATAATGCTTGTTTTCATACCAGCAATGTTTAAATTTTTGCATATCAATATAGTAAACAAATTTACTTTTAATTTATTGATATGGGGACTTTCAATTTTAGTTTTGAATTTCAATCTTCAGATAATCTACAAGTTTTTACCTAATAGTAAGCAAAAATTTAAGTTAATAAGTTTTGGAAGTATCTTTACACTTGTGTGCTGGAGTCTTATAACTTGGGGTTTCACGATTTATTTTACGAATTTCTCTAGCTATAACGTCGTTTATGGAACGATGGGTAGTATTATCGCGTTTCTGACTTGGACTTATCTATTAGGATTTATCCTCGTGCTTGGTGCATTGATTAATCACGAACTTGATAAGGGATATGTCCTCACGAAAAAACAAACATTAATAAGAAAGCGAGTTTGAACTTCGTCTTTTTGGTAAATTTTTATTTTTTTGCTCCTAAAGTGACTCCGTAGGGAGTCATCCTGAGCGTAGTCGAAGGATCTCTATATTTAATGAGATTGCCACGTCGCACTGCTCCTCGCAATGACAAGAAGTCGTCGCAAAGAAAATAAAAATTTCCTAGAAAATACTCGTTCCCTTCGGGAACACTTTATATTTTTTTTATTTTTCTCCCTTTCGTAAAGGGAGTGGATTTTTTCCGATAGGAAAAAAGACGAGGGTTTTAATATTTCAAAACATTATAAAGTTTTAATAGTTATATGAAACATTAAAACCCCCTTTAATTCCCCCTTTACGAAAGGGGGAAAACACAACAACCAAAACTACCCCAAGCCACATACCTGTGGCTTGGGGTTTTTTATTACAAATTTTTTGTTATTTTAATTGTCTGATGGCTTCGAATAATGCGATTCCAACACTTGTAGATAAATTCAAACTGCGTACCTTCCCACTTTGTGGTATGTTATACAATCTATCTTTATATTTTTCGTAGAAATCTTTTGGTAATCCCTTCCCTTCGCTTCCAAAAATCAAATAACTGTCCGACTTATACTTTGCTTCCCAAAAACTTTTTTTGCCTTTAGTTGAAAAGAAAAATAAATCAGCGTCTTTTGATATTTGTGATAAGAATTCATCAAAATCTTTATAGATTTTATACTTTAGATTTTTCCAATAGTCCAACCCACTTCGACGAATCTCTTTACTATTAATTTCAAAACCTAATTTTCCGACAAGATGTAATGTAGAATTTGTCGCAACACAAGTTCTGCCGATATTTCCGGTATTAAAAGGAATTTCTGGATTGATTAGTACAATATTCAAATCTAATTCTCCCAAGTCACATGAACAGGCGTGAACGAATGAGGAATGTCTGTATTAAATGGAATCACTCTAACACTATAAAAATGTCTACCACTATGATCAAGCATAATTTCTGCTGTATATGTATGTGTGCCATCTTTGTGTTCTGTGGTTTGCATTTCGATACATTGTTCTTGCAAAAGTTCCCCTGAAGTTTTTGTGCCTAAACAAATTTGAACTTTTACTTCTTCTGGTTTCAAATTGCCGAGATGAACTTTTGCAACGATGGGAACTTTTGCACCCGTATTAATTTTTTTGTCGTCTTCTTTAGATGTTGTCGTTAGGCTAACGCTATGCCAATTATCTTTTACCCTTTTACGCCAGTCTGAAATTTCTTTGACTTTATCAATATTTTCTAACATTTTATGATGATTATGTGCAGATAAATAAAATTGTTCATAATATTGTTTGACCATTCTATCAGTATTATAGAAAGGAGCGATACTTTTTATGCTTTTTTTCATTTTATAAACCCATTTTCTAGGGATACCTTTATCATCTTGATTGTAATATAAAGGTGCGATTTCATGTTCGATGAGATTATATATAGCTCTAGATTCCACCTTATCTCTTTCATCTTCTGTTTTATAATCCTCGAACCCTTCGATACTCCACCCGAAATCGCAAGGACCGACTTCGTCCCACCAGCCGTCTAAAACGGATAACATCAAAACGCCATTTAATGCGGCTTTCATACCGCTTGTACCAGACGCTTCCAAAGGTCGAACTGGATTATTCAGCCAGACATCAACACCTTGAACCATATAGCGTGCAACGTTCATATTATAATCTTCCAAGAAAATAATTCTTTTGTTGAATCGTCTATCTTCTTTCAATTTTGAAATATATTGAATAAATTCTTTACCTTTTGTGTCAGCAGGATGAGCTTTTCCTGAAAATATAAACTGAACAGGGTGTTTTGGGTCGTTTACTATTTCATTTAATTTTTTCAAATCCTTAAACAAAAGAACGGCTCTTTTATATGTAGCGAACCTTCTTGCGAACCCAATTGTCAAAACATTTGGATCGAAAATCTTTTTGACTCTATTAATTATTGTAGCATCAGCACCGAGTCGTTTGTTATAGTCCTTTAATTTATCGCGTGTTACTTTTATTAATTTTTCTTTTCTAGTTTTGTGGATATTCCAAAGCTCTGCATCTGGGATATTATGTATCTTTTCCCATAATTTTGTATCGGTAGTATCCCAATAATTGTGAAATGGACTTTGTACTAAATATTTTCTAAACAATTCGTCATGTTCGTGGCTTATCCACGATGCAGAATGGATACCATTTGTGATACTATAAATTGGAATTTCTGGATTACTTAATCCGTCCCAGACTTTTTTCCAAAGATCTCTAGAGACTACGCCGTGAAGTGCCGAGACCCCATTTATATGTGCTGACAATTTTAGAGCAACAACGGTCATACAAAAACCTTTTGGACTATGAGGATTTTCTTTTCCGATATTGATAAAATCGTCCCAATGTATTTTTAGATTGTCTGCGACATATTTTTCTAAATATTTTTTGACTAATGAAGGATCAAAATATTCATTACCAGCGATAACTGGTGTATGAGTTGTAAAAACGCTACTGGTCCAAACTTTTTCTTTTGCTTCCTCATAACTTAATTTTTCTTCCACCATTAGATTTGCGATTCGTTCAAAAAGCAAAAATGCGGAATGTCCTTCATTGATATGATAAACACTTGGTTTGATATTTAATGCTTTTAATACTCTAACTCCACCAATACCAAGCACAATTTCTTGACGAATTCTATTATCTCTATTACCACCATAAAGCTGTTCGGTTATGGTTCGATGATGTTCAGGATTTTCTTGAAGATTTGTATCGAGCAAATAAATTGAAGTCCTACCGACAGGCACTTTCCAGACGGTAGCTTTGATGTTTTCATTACCTAAAGGCACATCGACTTTTAGTTGGTCGCCGTCTTGAGTTTTGACCGGTTCAACCGGCATATGAGCCCAGTCGTTTAATGGATAAACTTCATTTTGCCAGCCGTCCCTAGATATCGCTTGTTGAACATATCCCTTTTGATAGAAAAGTCCAACACCGATGAGAGGGAGACCGAGATCGCTTGAGCTTTTGATATGATCGCCAGCTAACATTCCAAGTCCGCCGGAATAAATTGGTAGTCCTTCACCGATTCCATATTCCATAGAAAAATATGCGGTTAGAAAGCTGTCATCGGTTTTTTTATTATCTTTGTACCAATTGCCAGAGTTTTGATAAAATTCAAAAATATTTTTTACTTCTTTTAATTTTTTTAAGAATTCTTCGTTTTTACTTAATTGTTCTAATCGTTTTTGGGATATCGCACTCAACATCCATTTTGGATTTCTTTTTGATTGATCCCATAATTTATTATCCATCTCGATAAAGATTGATATTGCTTTCCAATTCCAAGCAAACCACATGTTCTCGGATAAGGTTTTTAGGAAACTTATATTTTCTGGTAAATTCGGTTCAACATTGAAACTATGCATTCTCATATTTGTACCTCTTAATTAATAGTATAAATAATTTTGAGTAAATGGTAAAATATATATAAGAGGTAAATTTTTTTTGCGAACATTTCGTGCTGAATTTTAATTTTTTTACGACGACTAGTACGAGTGTAACGGACGAGCATAGCGAGTTCAAGTACTTTAGGAGTAAAAAAATTAAAATTCAGCCGAAAGGAGAAGGAAAATGAGAGTTGGAATAGTTGGGCTTCCTAATGTTGGGAAGTCATCTTTATTTAATGCTTTAACAAAAGCAGGTGCACAAAGTAGTAATTATCCGTTTACTACCATCGATCCGAACGTCGGTATGGTAGCAGTTCCAGATAAACGGCTCGATAGACTATTCGAAATTTTTAAGCCACCGAAACAAACCCCATCATTGATAAAATTCGTCGATATCGCTGGACTTGTCAAAGGAGCAAGTAAGGGCGAGGGGCTTGGTAATAAATTTTTAGCTAATATCCGTGAAGTTGATGTGATAGTGCATGTGATTCGTATATTTGAAGATTCAAATGTCACGCATGTGATGAATACTATTGATCCAGTTCGTGATGCAGAAATTATCGAAACGGAATTGATGCTTTCAGATTTAGAAACTGCTGATAGAATGATAGAAAAACAGGAATCATTATGTAAAACTGGCGAAAAAACTGCTGTTGCTCGACTTGAAATTTTACAAAAAATCAAAAAAACTTTAGAAAGCGGGAAACCGGCAAGTGTTTTGAATTTGTCTGATGAAGGAAAAATCGATCTGCATTTTTTGACTTTGAAACCGATACTATATGTCGGGAATAATGCAGAAAAACCGAACAAAGAGTATGCGGATAATTTGCAGGCATATGCAAAGTCAAAAAATGCAGAGTTTGTAGATATTTGCATAAAGTTGGAAGAAGAAATTGCAGGTTTAGAAGATGACGAAAAGCATTTATTTTTAGCAGAGCTTGGTAGCGATTATACAGGTCTAGAAAAAATCGTTTTGGCAAGTAAAAAACTTTTGGGTTTGGCGACATTTTTCACCGTTGGTGAGGATACCGAAGTAAGAAGTTGGATATTCGAAGCAGGCTCATCAGTACCGGTTGCGGCGGGAAAAATTCATACTGATATTGAACGCGGGTTTATCCGAGCAGAAGTTTACACTTTTGATGATATAAACAAATATGAAACCGAAAAAGTTTTGAAAGAAAAGGGATTAATTCGTTCTGAAGGCAAGGATTATATAGTCAAAGATGGCGACATCTGTTTCTTCAAATTTAATGTCTAAAAACAAATTGTCATCCTGAACTTGTTTCAGGATCTTATAGAAAGATGTTGAAAAAGACCCTGAAACAAGTTCAGGGCGACAAAGTC
>CAYPLD010000002.1:0-31925 GCA_964411485.1 uncultured Elusimicrobiaceae bacterium
TTATCAACAGCTTTTCCCAAACTTCTTTTGCGTGCATAAAACTACTTCTGTCCTCTTTAGATAAGTAAAAATGATATTGTAAAGCGTACCTCTTTATTATAGAAAAATAAAAGACTTTTTACTAGTTAAAAATTGTTCAAAAATTTTGTAAACTATTGGTAATGCTGGGCAAGGGGAAAGTATAGATTGGTTTGGAGGAAAAAATAATGTCAAAACTAAAAGGAAGCAAGACAGAAAAGAACTTATTGACGGCTTTTGCAGGTGAATCACAGGCAAGAAATAGATATACTTATTTCGCATCAAAAGCTAAAAAAGAGGGGTATGTTCAAATATCCAAAATATTCGAAGAAACAGCCGATCAAGAAAAAGAACACGCTAAACGATTATTCAAATTTTTAGAAGGTGGGGCTGTCAAAATAGAGGCCGAATTTCCAGCTGGAGTGATAGGGTCTACATCAGAAAACTTAACAGAGGCATATGGCGGAGAGGATTATGAATGGCAAACAATGTATCCAGATTTTGCAAAAACAGCAAAAGAGGAAGGTTTTGATACCATAGCCGATGTTTTCACAGCAATCGCCGTAGCCGAAAAACAACATTCGAAGAGATATCAAGATTTATTAAAAAACATAGAACAAGGTACGGTTTTTAGAAAAGATAAAAAAGTTATGTGGAGATGTCAAAATTGCGGATACTTGCATCACAGGGAAGAAGCACCAGATTTATGTCCAGCATGTGCACATCCACAAGCACACTTTGAACTACTAGGCGAAAACTACTAACTTATTAAACTTGCCGTTGATGCACGTGCATCAACGGCAAAAAAACAGGGGGCTATATGAGTTGTAAAAACAAAATAATGCTAAACGGCACACAAATGCAATTAGAAGGAAATTGCCTAAAGGTTGGCGACAATGCACCGGATTTCACACTTTTAGACAGAAATCTAAAACCAGTTCATCTCAAAGATTATGCTGGAAAAATAGTAATCTTATCTACAGTTCCTTCATTAGATACACCAACCTGCGATGTGGAAACAAGAACATTTAATAAAAAAGCAAGCGAACTCGGAGAAAATGTATATATTTTGACGGTCAGCAAGGATCTGCCATTTGCTCAAAAGAGATGGTGTGCATCTGCGGGAATAGATAAGGTTGAAACATTGTCAGATTATAAAAAATCTAGCTTTGCGACGGACTATGGAATCTTAATAAAAGAGCTGGAACTTTTGACAAGAGCAATTTTTATAATTGATGGTGATCAAAAAATAAAATACATTCAATTTGTAAAAGAGATTAGTGAAGAACCAAATTATGAAGAAATTTTAGGGGAGGTAAAAAAATGACAAAGGTCAATGAAATTTATAAATGTGATATTTGTGGAAACATAGTTGAAATGGTAAATCCGGGTGCGGGCGAATTAGTATGTTGCGATGAAAAAATGATTCTACAAAAAGAAAACACAACTGATGCAGCAATAGAAAAACATGTGCCTGTGATAGAAAAAACAGAAAAAGGTTTTTTGATAAAAGTTGGAGATGTTCCGCATCCGATGGAAGAAAAACATTATATCCAATGGATAGAAATTTTAACTAACGGAACATCCTATAAAAAATTCTTAAAACCAGGCGACAAACCAGAAGCAGAATTTTACACAAAAGCAGAACAAATAACAGCACGAGAATATTGTAATTTACACGGCTTGTGGAAAAAGGAAAACTAAAAATTTACACAAAGGTTCTCATTAATCATTAGCGAAACACGCTACAATTAGAGAGCTTAAACAAGGAAAAAAGAAGTGAAAGCAGTAAAAATATCAGAAAAAGTATATTGGGTTGGAGCAATTGATTGGAACTTAAGCGACTTTCATGGTTATTCAACACAACGAGGCTCGACATATAATGCTTATTTGATTTTATCAGACAAGCCGACACTTGTTGATACGGTCAAAGCACCTTTTTACGACGAAATGATGCAAAGAATTTCTGATGTAATAGATCCTAAAAAAATTGAAATTTTAATTTCTAACCATAGTGAAATGGATCATTCTGGCGGAATCCCACAATTCATAAAAGATGTAAATCCAAAAGAAGTTTACTCATCTCCAATGGGCGAAAAAGCATTGCAAAATCATTTTGGTGCACTTGATATAAAGTCTGTTAAAACCGGAGATAGCATAGATGTTGGTGGCGACAAATTAAGCTTTATTGAATCAAAAATGTTGCATTGGCCTGATAGTATGATCTGTCATCTTGAAAAAGAAAATATTTTATTTACAAATGATATTTTTGGAATGCATCTTGCATCAAATAAAAGATTTGATGACGAAACAGACGACTGGATGTATGAAGCAGAAAAATATTATGCGAACATTGTTTTGCCTTATTCAGATATTGTTTTGAGATTTTTAGACGCATTTGCACAAACAAAAATAATTCCAAAAATTATCGCACCGGATCACGGACCAATTTGGCGAGACGATCCGATGAAAATAGTCGGACTTTATAAAAAATGGGCCGAACAAAAACCAACAAACAAAGCAGTAGTAATTTATGACACAATGTGGCAAAGTACAGAAAAATTAGCACGACAAATCGCCGACGGACTAACATCTGGTGGTGTAAAGGTCAGGGTGATGAGCACAAGCAGATATAACAGAAGCGATATTGCTACTGAAATATTAGATGCAGGTGCAGTTGTGTTTGGTTCACCGGTTATAAACAATGGATTATATCCAGCGATGGGCGATATTTTGACATATCTAAAAGGATTAAAAAAGAAAAATCTTATTGGTGCAACATTTGGTAGTTATGGTTGGGGCAAAAATGGAATGTCGGATCTTGAGCGATTTTTTGACGAACTAAAAATCGAAAAAGTTGCGGAGCCGGTTTATTGCCAGTATGTACCAACAAAAGAAGTTTTACAGCAAGCATTTGAGGTGGGTCAAAAAATCGCAGAAAAACTAAAGGAAAAATTAAATGGCTAATCCAGAAGAAAAAAAAGCATTGAGAAGTATTTGTTATGGACTTTATGTTGTGGGATCTCACGATACAAAAGGAAAAATTAATGCACAGCTTGCGAACACTGTTTTCCAAGTGACGAATAATCCGCCACAAATTGCCGTAGCGATACATAAAGAGAATTTGACCTATGAATATATCAAAGAAAGCAAAGTTTTTAGTGTTTGTAGCTTGAGAAAGGGCACAAATATGGTCTTTGTTGGTAATTTTGGATTTAGAAGTGGTCGAGATTTTGACAAATTCGCAAAAGTTAAATATAAGATAGGTAAGACAGGATCACCCTTGATTTTAGAAAACACTCTTGCTTGTTTCGAGGTTGAGGTAGACAAAGAGATAGATCTTGGAGAGCATGTTTTATTTATTGGAAAAACCAGCGGTTGCGAGAATATTTTAGATGGCGAGCCACTAACTTATGATTATTATCAATGTGTATTGAAAGGGAGAGATCATAAGCGTGCAACCCACGGTTAAAAATTTAAACATAACATATAGG
Source organism: uncultured Elusimicrobiaceae bacterium (assembly GCA_964411485.1). GTDB lineage: Bacteria > Elusimicrobiota > Elusimicrobia > Elusimicrobiales > Elusimicrobiaceae > Pseudelusimicrobium. Next base: position 3,513 of record CAYPLD010000002.1, read on the forward strand.
TGGTTATAAAACATCAACAAAACAAGTGTTATGTAGAAAGTTTAAACAAGGAGAAAAAGATGAAAAAATATATTTGTGATGTATGTGGATATGTATATGATCCAGCAATCGGGGATACAGATAATGGAGTACAAGCAGGCACAGAATGGAAAGATGTTCCAGCGGATTGGTTGTGCCCAGCATGCGGTGTCGGAAAGGATCAATTCTCAGAGCAAAGTTAACATCGTTTTTTGAGCACTTTTTCGTTTTTTTGCTCCTAAAGTCGACACATTCGCTCCACTCATTTCTTTGCATCTACTAGTAGTCGTAAAGAAAACCGGGGGGCGAGGCTGTCGCCAAAAAATTATCTCAAAATACTCGTTCCCTTTCGGGAGTTTTAACAATTTAAAAAAGGCGAAGTTTTTACTTCGCCTTTTTTATTATGTTTTTTAATATCGGATAATATAAGTCATCCTTTATTGGATAAGAAATTTCTTTTTTACTTGTCTTTTCGCAAAAATCTATCGGTGCTTTTTCTATTATCGCCAGTGGTTGTTTTTCGGTCAGCTCACCCATAGCTAATGCCGATGTTGATGCTAAAATATCAGCAATATTTAATTGTTCCATTTTCATCTTTCTACCATACAAATCTTTTTTACCAATATAATTTCGAACACCCTTGAACCCAGAATATCCAACCGCAAAAGCAAAGACACCTCGTCGAAGCGGAACAATAAAACTATCGGTTATAATCACACCAAGATTTTTTACCTTATAATGTTTTTTTAATGTTTTTCTCAATTCACTTGCAGTTTTATATGGATTTTTTGGCAGTAAAATTAATTTTCCATCAGCATTACTTTCATCGATACCAGCAAAAGGGATTATCATATTATCTTTTATTGTTAGCCATGCGATTTTTGTGTTAATCGCAAACCCACTTTCTTGTTTTATCAATTTTGTTTTGTTTTTGTTTGGCGCAATTCTGTTTTCTGATAAAGACACAATCTTCGAGGATATAGATAAAACTGATTTATCCTTTAGTTTTGGGATATTTTTTATTATAAACTCGAACAAATCTTGTTTTGGTTTGAATAGTTTTGTTTTTATTGCTTTGATTTGCATATTAGTCCTTAAATGGTTTTACGAAATATTCAAAAACTTTATTTGATATAAAAACAGCATTTTCTGTTAATTTTATTTTATCTTTTTTTTGTTTTATTAGTTTTAGTTTTTTTAATTCTTTTATTTCTTTATCAAAAGTTTTATTTGGCTTTATGCCATCTAACATTCTCAAGCCGAGCATCATTTTTTCACCAATTTTTTCTTTGCCTTTTATTTTTTCACTGAAAGATGTGGTTTGAAATCTCACACCATCAAGATAGCTTGTTGATCCATCTCCGATGCCGACATATTCACCATTTTTCCAATAGTTTATGTTGTGCAAACTTTGTTTGTTGTTTTTGGTATAATTTGAAATTTCATAATGATGATATCCATTCTTTAGTAATTGTTTTCTAGCTTCTTTTAGACATTGTAATGTAAAATTCTCCTCTGGGAAAAGTTTTTTATTAAAGAAACATGAACCATATTCAATGCTCAAACCATAAACAGAAATATGAGTGGGGGAAAGTTTTATTATTTGATTTAATGAGTGTTTGAAACTTGTGAAACTTTCAAAACAACCAGCGATTAAATCTAAATTGATATTGTCAAATCCATGTTTTTTTAGATTTTCAAAAACCTCGAAAACTTTTTTATCATTGTGTAATCTACCGATGGTTTTAAGAGTTTTGTTATCAAAACTTTGAGCTCCTAAAGATATTCTTGAAACCCCAAACCTTTTCAAAACTTTGATTTTGTTTATAGATAAACTTTCAGGGTTTGCTTCAAAAGTCGATTCTTTGAAATCTTTTATCTTTTTAATCTTTTCTATCGCTTTGAGAAGTTTTTCCAATTGCTTTACCGATAAAACACTGGGCGTGCCCCCGCCGATATATAATGTTTGAAAATTTTTGTGTTTGGTTTTAGATAAATCTTTAACTATTTGATTAATATATTTATTTTGCACATCGGCGGGGGCAACAAACGAGTAAAAACTACAATATTTACATTTCTTTTTACAAAAGGGTATATGGATATATAGTCCCATCATATTACTTAACCTTAAAGTCGAGATAGGCGTTCATAAAACCATCAATATCGCCGTTCAACACATTTTCAATTTGTGAAGTTTCAAAGCTAGTTCGCAGATCTTTTACAAGTTGATATGGCATAAATACATAAGATCTAATTTGATTACCCCAACCAATATCAGTTTTTTGACCATAATGTTTTTCTTGTTCAGTCCGTTTTTTATCTAGTTCAATTTCGTATAATTTTGCTTTCAACATTTTCATCGCAGTAAGTTTATTTGCGAGTTGGCTTCGTTCAATCTGACAAGCCACAACCAGACCGCTTGGAATATGCGTTATTCTAACAGCAGTTTCTACTTTGTTGACATTTTGTCCGCCAGCACCACCGCTACGATAAGTATCTATTTTCAAATCACCATCATTAATTTCTATCTCGACACTATCCTCAATATCGGGAAGAACATCACAACTTGCGAAACTAGTGTGTCGTCTTTTTGCGCTATCAAAAGGAGATACTCGAACCAATCGATGTACCCCAATTTCACTTTTCAAATAACCATAAGCAAATGGTCCTTCAATAAAAATAGATGCGTGTTTTACACCAGCTTCTTCGCCTTGTAAAACATCGGTAATTGTGAACTTAAAACCTTTTTGTTGAGCCCAGCGTTGATACATTCGCAATAACATTTGAGCCCAATCACAACTTTCTGTGCCGCCGGCACCTGCATTGATATGTAAAATCGCATTTAGCTTGTCGTTGGGGTGTGATAGCTTTAGGGCAAACTCTATTTGAGCCAAACTTTTTTCAGATTTTTCTAATGAGTCGATGATTTCTTGCAAATTTTCATCGTTAGCTTCATCTTTTGATAACTCAAATAGAGTTTGCCCGTCTTCTAACAATTTTTCAGCATCGTTAAAATTTTCTATATCTTTTTTTAATAAATCTATATTCTGCAGAAGTTCTTTTGCCTTTTTATTGTCATTCCAAAATCCTTTAACACCAGTTTTTTGCTGTTCTTTTTCTAACAATTCTTTTTTATTAGAAATGTTTGCTAGTTTTTCTACTTTTTTGAGTTTTTCTAAAACTTCTTTTATTTTATTTTCTATTTCTTTAATTTCCATAGTTTAATCTCTTTTGAAAACTAATACCCCGAGCAAACCTAGAGCAAACAATACAAAACACATCAATGCGAAAACATCACCATATTTTGAATAAATTGTTTGAGTTTGTTTTTTTGGAACAAGCAGTTCCACAAACAATGTATCTTGAGTGTTCAACAATGTTGATTTTTGAACCAATCCTTTTGGACTTATCAGTGTTGAAATCCCGTTATTAGAAAGTCGCAAAACCGGCTTGTTTGTTTCGATTGCTCTAAAAACACTAGTAGTAAAATGTTGATATGGTGCGGCGGTATCAAGATACCAACTATCATTTGTTATGTTTATAAAAAACCTAGCTCCTTTATTATCAAAGCCCCGATAAACCTGTGGAAACAATGCTTCAAAACAAACACTAGGTCCAAAAGCTATATTGTTTATTGTGAACGGTTCTTGATCGTGCAAACCTCTTGAAAAACCACCTAAAAATCCAAGCACCTCAACATCTGGAAATGCTTTTTGCAATATTTTTTCAAAAGGGACATACTCTCCAAAAGGAACTAAAACCTGTTTGTAATAACCATTAGAAATTATCCCAAAATTTGAAATCAAATGAGCCGATACATATTGTTTACTATCTATTTTTTCCATTGCACCAATAAAGAAATTTGTGTTTGTCCTTTTTGCAAGATTTGACACCCAGTCCTTAAGCTCGGGTTGATTTATATGTCCCGGAATAGAACTTTCAGGCCACACAATCAAATCTGGCTGATAATCCAAAACAGCTTTCTCACTCATCTGTCTTAATGTTTTTTTTATGTACGCTCTTTGTGTAGTATCCCACTTTTTATACTGATTTATGTTTGGCTGTATCAAAGCTATTTTGATTTTATCATTCTCGCTAGAACTTGTTTTTTTGTCTGCTTGTTGGACCCCATTTATTTGTAAAAGACCAAGCAAAAGTAAAGCACCCACTAATGCGAGAGTCTTGCCTTTATATTTATCATTTTGTGCTAATAAGTACCCGATACTCACACTTACCAGCACAATGATAAAACTAACTCCAAAAACACCACTTATCGAGGATATTTGTATTATATTTGTATTTTGCCACTGACTATATCCCAACACGAACCAAGGGAACCCAGTAAACATATAAGATATGGCGATATGACCCCATTCTAAAACAACCCAAGCAAAAGCACACCACAACGGAAAAAATCTACCGAGTTTTGTTAGATATTTTGACAACAATCCAAAAATTGCGAACTGGAAAGATAGACTAACTGCTGTGATAATCAAACACCCTATGCTTAACTCTTTTGTTAGTCCACCCATTTGACAAGTTGGGATTATCCAATATAAAAATCCTAGATAAAAAAGAAAACCAGTTAACCAGCCAAAAAACAAAGCTGACGAATCTCTTTTCAAACGAGTGATGATAAATGTGAACGGAATAAACGCAATCCAAACAGCATAAGAAACATTGAATTTAGGATAACTTATAACAAGAGCGGACGCAGTCAATATAGCACAAGCGATTAAACACAGAGCAAATATTAATTTACCAAAAAAAACCAAAAATCCTTTTTTATTTTCTTTTTCTTCAGTCATATTTTTTTCTTTTACAATAGTTAGCCGTATATTTATTCGTTAACAGATACTCTTATTCTTTTTGTTTAGTTGTGTTTTTTAGCATTAAGTACTTTCAGAACAAATTACTTCATACAGCATTTTTTGTATTTTTTTCCACTTCCACAAGGACACGGATCGTTTCGTCCTAATTTTGTTTTTTCTTGTAGCCCTTTTGATTTATCGTTGGCATTCTGTTTTATTGTTTTTAGATTGTCAACAGATTTTTCTTCTTGTTTTGGTGGAAGTTGCATTTTGAAAATGTATTCAACAATATAATCCCTAATCCGACCAAACATCGCTTGATACATCGCAAAACTTTCTTTTTGATATTCTATCAACGGATCTTTTTGTCCGTAAGCACGAAGCGAAACACTTTTTTGCAGATGGTCAAGACCGTGCAAATGATGTTTCCAGCTTTGATCTATAACCTGTAACAACAACATTTGTTCTATTTCTTTGAAATCAACACCTTGTTCTTTGAAATATTCCGCACGTTTTTTATAAACCTTTTTGATTTTTTCCAAAACTTCTTTTGTTAAATCTTCTGTTGTTTTGCCTTTGACGTTTTCTTCATTATAATCAAAATCTATTGTGAAGACTCTTTTCAAAAACGCATTCAAACTAGCAAAATCCCAAAGTTTTACATTCTTTTCACTAGCCCAGTTTACAAAAGATTCCTCGATAACTTCTTCGGTCATTTGTAAAATTCTATCACCAACATCTTCACCATCTAAAATCGCGTTTCTCAAACCATAAACAGCTTTTCGTTGCTGGTTCATAACCTTATCGTAGTCTAAAAGATGTTTTCTTATATCAAAATTATGTCCCTCGACTTTTCGTTGAGCCCCTTCGATTTGACTGGTGATAATTTTACTTTCAATAGCTTGACCTTCTTCCATACCAAGTTTTTCCATCACAAAAGAAATTCTATCACTACCAAATAAACGTAAAAGTTCATCTTGAAGTGATAAATAAAACCGAGAACTACCAGCATCGCCTTGTCTAGCACAACGACCACGCAACTGATTATCTATACGTCGACTTTCGTGTCGTTCCGTACCAAGAACATGTAGTCCACCATTTTCTAAAACGTGTTTTTGATCGGATTCATTTACCGGGTTTCCACCAAGCACAATGTCAGTACCACGACCAGCCATATTTGTTGCGATAGTGACCGCACTTTTTGCACCAGCTTGGCTAATAATGTCTGCTTCCATTTCATGATGTTTTGCATTCAAAACTTTGTGTGGTATGCCTTTTGATTTCAACATATTCCCAAGCTTTTCCGATTTTTCTATCGAACGTGTACCAACCAAAACCGGTTGACCGACTTTGTATAGCTCAGAAACCTCATCGACAACTGCATTAAATTTTTCTTTTTCTGTTTTGTAAACTAAATCCGAATGATCTTTTCGGACACAAGGTTCGTTTGGCTCGATTTCAACAGCATCTAATTTATAAATTTCCCAAAACTCACTGATTTCGGTCATAGCTGTACCGGTCATACCAGATAGCTTGTTGAAAAGTTTGAAAAAGTTTTGGAAAGTGATACTCGCAAGCGTTTGATTTTCTTCTTTTATTTGAATTCTTTCTTTCGCTTCAACTGCTTGATGTAATCCATCGCTCCAACGTCTACCCGGCATCAAACGACCTGTAAATTCGTCAACGATTATTATTTCGCCATTTTTTACAACATAGTTTACATCTTTTTCATAAAGATGATGGGCTCGCAATCCTTGCGTTATTAAATGAGCCCATTCGCTTGATACATCGTTGTATAAATTATCTATCCCCAAAAATCTTTCAGCTTTCGTGACACCCTCATCAGTTAGTGTTGCAGTATGATTTTTTTCGTCGACAATAGCATCATAACCTTTGGCTAAATCCTTTTGTTCGTATTTGGCTTTAACTTCATCTTTTTCTGTTATTAATCTTACTTTTAGGTTTGGAATCACGCGGTTTATAACCGCATATTTTTCAGTACTTTCTTCCGCCGGACCAGATATAATTAGCGGAGTTCTTGCCTCATCGATTAAAATTGAGTCGACTTCGTCTATGATACAGAAATTTAAATTTCCAAGAACGCGATGTTCTTTTTTTATCACCATATTATCACGGAGATAGTCAAAACCAAGCTCGTTGTTTGTGATATATGTGATATCACAATTGTGGTTTTCTTTTCTGATGTCGCCACGCATATCGTTTGAAATGTATCCAACAGTTAAGCCCAAAAATTCGAATATAGGACCCATCCATTCTCGGTCACGTTTGGCTAGATAATCGTTGACGGTCACAATGTAAACGCCTTTACCAGACAATCCATTCAGATATGCTGGAAGCGTAGCCACAAGCGTTTTACCTTCACCGGTTTTCATCTCCGCGATTTTACCTTGATGAAGCACGATTCCGCCGAGCAATTGGACATCATAATGACGCATTTTTAAGACACGTTTACCGGCTTCTCTTACAACGGCGAATGCTTCTGGTAGGATATCGTCTAGTGTTTTACCTTTCTCTAATTGTTGTTTGAAATATTGTGTTTTTGATTTTAGTTCATCATCTGAAAGTTTTTCTATGGTTGGTTCTAATGCGTTGATTTTATCAACCAATGGCTGTAATTTTTTCAAATCGCGTTGACTTTTTGTTCCGAAAAGTTTATCTAAAGTTTTTTTAATCATAAGTTTTCTCTCTTGAATGGTTATTACATATGATATCAAATACTAGTACTAATTTACCAGTTGCGACTAGTACTTTTGGGTCTACCGCAAAAATCTGATTTATGGGATAATAATAAGTATAGAAGTTTAATTTTGGAGGAAAATAAAATGAAAAAGATAATAATATATATAGGAATTTTAATATTGATGCCAGTATTTTTAATGGCACAGAGCACTGCTGAACAGGAGTTTTTTATTTATGAATTTATTATTCCAGAAAGTGTAAGTGATAATACAAGGTTTGTTAACCAATCAGCAAAAGCAGAAAAAACGAAGATAGACAACTTTTTTGCTAATAGGGCACGCATTGAAAACACAAAAAAACACCTAAAAAAACAAAAACAAATTTTAACCCAATTAGTAGCTAAAAGCACTCTAACAGAACATGAAAAAAGCCTTATTACAAAATTCAAATATGACGAACTAGTTTCTATTGCAAGACTAGTAACTGCTTCCCAAGAAGGAAAAGAGTATAAAAATATAGATTTTATTTTAGTTAACCATACTGATATAGAAAACAGACAAAAGACCGAAGATTTTAAAGAAATAGTTTTTAATAAAATAGACAATGCTCAAATCCTTATTTCTGAACATAGTAATAAGTCCATAGATGTTTATCTTACCTACTACTATCCAAAAAAACAATTCCCCAGAACAGAAACATTGGCTTATTTTGAAGCAATAAACAGAGGGATTCCTATATACACAGGAGACATATTGACAAAGGATTTAATAAAAAGACTAAAAAAAGAAAACATCGAACTAAAAGAATATTTTTTTGAAGCGATCTATGACGGTTTACTGAGAAACGGTGAGAAAAAAAGTGAAGCAAATTTTTTAAAACAAAGAAAAAGCATTTTTACAAATAAAAATTATGGGCAACAAAACGAAGCCAAAGTATTAAAATTAACTTTTAAGGATTTTCAAAAATATTTACTTGTAAGAAACAAGAATTTTCGAAACCTTGCAGTTCAAAAAACACACATAAGAAATATTTATTTAGCTAGCATTATAAAAAAACATGCCATTGAAGACGACAAGAAAATTATGGTAACGTTTGGTGGGGGACATTACCACTCATTAGAGCCATTATTTAAATATTGGGATAGTTTAGAAAAGGAGAAAAAATGAAAAAGATAATAATATATGTAGGAATTTTAGTATTGATGCCAGTGTTTTTGGTGGCAGGGGATGTTGTGTGTGAAAAAAATATTAACTCTTTTATCAAAACACATTCCAAAAAAACAATAACAACCACTGTTTCTGAAGTAGCTAAAAAATTAAAAATATCTCATACAGATACTATTTCTAATAAAATTCACAAGATAGAAAATAGGTTTTTAGAAGAAGAAGCTCTTGTTAAACAAATCAGCATAATCAAAAATCAGACAGACAAAAGAAAAATGATAAAAGCAAGAAAAGAGATGTTTCAGCTTGTTCAAGAATTTTTATTGAACAATGAAAACAAAGAAGCCAAAGAATTTGTTTTCTATCCAGAAGAATATTCGGAGTTTTTTGTAACAGGTTTTTATAATGAGTTGTTTCAAGATGTAAAAAAACTACTGGAAATATGTTTTAAAAACACTAACTCAACACAAGAATACACAATAACACTAAACACTAATGATATTTTTCTATTAAAAGTAGATCCTAAAACAAAAATAACTGTATTTTTTATAAAATATTAAAAAATAGGCTTAAATGCGAGAAAAAGGAGACATTTGACGAAGCGTTTCTATTATTTTTGGTAATTTTTTAATAACAAAATCTATTTCTTTTTCTGTCGTGTTGACACTTAAACTAAATCTTATCGAACCATGTGCATAATTAAAGCCAACATTCATCGCTCTCAACACATGCGACGGCTCAAGACTCCCACTAGTACATGCACTTCCACTTGATGCACAAATTCCAAATTCGTCCATCATTAATAAAATCGCCTCACCTTCGACATATTTGAAACTTATATTAGTTGTGTTTGGAGTTCTGTTTTCAATATCACCGTTGATTTTGGTGTCGGGAATCGCTTTTGTCAATCCTTTTTCTAATCTATCGCGAAGTTTTGATACTTTTGATTTTTCAATTTTGATGTTTTGTGTCGCTAGTTCGCATGCTTTTCCAAATCCGACGATACCAGCAACATTTTCTGTACCAGCCCGATTTCCAAATTCCTGATGCCCGCCAATCAAATGAGCCATAAATCTAGTTTTATCTTTTATGTATAAAGCACCAACACCTTTTGGTCCGTGAATTTTGTGAGCCGAAATTGATAACATATCAATATTTTGATTTTTGGATAAATTTATTGGTAATTTTCCAGCCATTTGGACTGCATCTGTATGAAACAATGCTCCAGCTTTTTTTGTTATTTTTGCGATCTCTTCTATCGGAAAAATTGTACCAGTTTCATTGTTCGCCCACATCACAGAAACCAATGCTGTGTCCTTGCCGATCTTTTGTTTAAGTTCTGTCAAATCAAACTTGCCGTTTTTATCAACACCGATATAATCAGCTCGATATCCCCGAGATTGTAAATATTTGAAAACCTCTAAAACTGCTGGATGTTCTACTTTTGAAGTTATAATGTGTTTTTTGTTTGGGAAACTATTTATTGCACTAAAAATTGCTGTGTTGTCGGACTCGCTACCGCCAGCTGTGAAAATTATTTCTCGTTCTGTTTTGGCATGCAAAAATTTTGCAACTTGTTTGCGTGCATTTTCCACATATTTTTTATTACCACCACCAAAGCTATGGATACTCGAAGGGTTGCCAAAATTTTTGCGTAAAAAAGGTAACATAGTGTCAAAAATTTTTTTTGACATTTGTGTCGTTGCATTGTTATCAAGATAAATCACTTTTTTTATTGGCATTTATTTTACCTGTTCTACCGTTATGTTTTTATCGATTTTTTCTTTTAAGATTTTTTCAATTAAATTTTTGATTGTGTTTTTGGAATTCACACAACCACTACATGCTCCGAGCATTCTTATTTTTATAGTGTTGTCGACAATATCTATCAACTCTGCTGATCCTCTATCTATATTTAGTTTTGGTAAAACATATTCGTTCAAAACTTTTTCCACAAGTTTGATTTTCTGAACCATTGTTAACTTTTTGAAATTAATTTTATCATCTTTTTTTGGTTCTGGAATTTCACAGGAATTAACTTTGCCCAAAATTTTTTGTATCTCTGGTTTACATTTTCCGCAAGCACCACCGGCTTTTGTGAAATGTGTGACATCCTCAACGGTTTTCAAATTATTTATATGAATTGCTTTCAAAATTGCTTCTTCTGTAACACCAAAACATTGACAGACAATTTTCGCACCAACTTCTTCTTCAATAATAATTGGTTTTCCACCTTGTTGATAGCTTTTAATCGCCACCTCCAATGCTTCCATACCCATCACGGAGCAATGCATTTTTTCTTCTGGTAATCCACCTAATTCTTTTGCTATTTCTTTATTTGTTAAGTGTTTTATTTCGGATATCTTTTTACCTTTGACAAGTTCGGTCAAAATTGAAGATGAGGCAATCGCACTAGCACAGCCAAAGGTTTTGAACTTGGCGTCTATGATAGTGTCGGTTTTTTTATCGACTTTAATGGTTAGTTTTAAGGCGTCGCCACAGACAAGACTACCCACCTGTCCTGTTCCGTCTGCGTTTTTAATCTCACCCACATTTTTCGGGTGTAAAAAGTGTTCTTTTACCTTCTTTGTATAATCCCACATAATATGTCCCCTTATAATATCATTATATAAAACTATAAGATAATTTGCTAAAATGAGAAGACAGGGGAGCAGATTATGAAATTCAAGAAAATACTTATAGTTTTCAATCCAAGAAAACCAATAGCAAAGCAAAATGCTACGAAAATATCGAAATATTTACAGCAAAAGGGACTTGTTGTAAGAACAACCACATCAGCGTTGAACAAAAAACAAAAACCGACCGATTTTGTGATTTCGCTTGGCGGAGACGGAACGGTATTAAAAACAGCACGATATTTTATGGGTAAAGATGTTCCAATATTCGGTATCAATTCCGGCACATTAGGATTTTTAACTTCGGTGGAGATGGCTCATTTTGAAACGGCATTAGAGCAAATACTAAAAGGGAAATATATAACACAAAAACGATATATGCTTTCAGCTAATGTTATAAGAAATGGCAAAAAAATAATATCAAACGAAACGGCTCTTAATGATTGCGTTATCAAAACAACCGATGCCAGAGCTTTTTCAATAGAAGGAAAGTTCAAAAACAATCCACTTCAAAATTATTTTGGTGATGGTTTGATAATCTCGACACCGACTGGCTCTACAGCATATTCTCTTGCTGCGAGTGGTCCGATAGTATATCCAAATATTGATGTATTTTTGGTTACAGCGATTTGTCCACATGCCTTAACTCAACGCCCACTAATCTTGCCGACAGATAGCAATCTAACCTTTACGCCCTGTATCAAAAAAGACGTACCTGCAATTTTGAGTATGGACGGGCAACACGATTTGAGTATCAAAAATGGGGATATAATAAAAATTTCTAGAAGCCCAAAAAAAGTCAAACTAATTTTTCCATCAAATTACGATTATTTCAAAGTTCTTAACAAGAAACTTTCTTGGGGAAATCGAACTTGTAAAATATAACAAGGAACTGCAATGCTCACAAGACTAAAGGTACAAAATTTTGCCATTATAGATAGTGCTGAAATAAATTTCAAACAAGGTTTGAATATTTTTACTGGCGAAACAGGTGCTGGTAAAAGTATTATTATCGAAGCACTAAACTTTGTGTTAGGATCTCGTGCCGATGCAACGCTTATAAAAGAAGGTACAGATAAAATGCAGGTTGAGGCCTGCTTTTCCTCGACCATTCTTGGTGAAAATATAAAAAAGGCATACGATATTAAAGAAAAAGATTTTTGCATCAAAAGACAATACGACAAGAATGGTCGAGGAAAAGCATATTTCAATAATAGACCGATAACAATTTCAGCATTAGCAAACACCTGTGAAGAAATGGCAGATTTTCATGGTCAACATGATCATCAAAAGCTACTTAATCCAGCAGTGCATTTACAGATGCTAGATAAATATGCTGGTCTTGAAAAACAAGTTTCTGAAATGCGAAATCTTTGTTCGCAAGCCAAAAAAATAAAAGATAAAATCAATGCTGTAAAACTTTCTAATGAAGAAAAACAAAATATGTTGGATTTGTTTACTTTTCAATTAAAAGCAATTGAAGAGGTTGGTTTGAAAGAAGGCGAAGATGCTTATTTAGACGAAATCTTGCCAAAATTAAAACATTCAGAAAAACTAAAAACCAAAACTTATGAAGCATATAAATTGCTTTATAGTGGCGACAAATCAGCTGTTGAGCTTGTCGGAAGAGCGGTCAGAGAACTAGAGGAAGTTGCAGATCTAGACGATAATCTACAAGAAAGCACAAAAGAAACAAAAAACATTTTAACACAGATTGAAGTTGTTGGAACAAGTTTATCCGAATATGCGTCAAACGTAAACTTGGACGCAAACAAATTAGATGAAACAATTTCAAGACAAGATAAAATTTCAAAATTAAAATTAAAATATGGACCTGAAATAAAAGATGTTTTGGTAAAAGCTGATTACTTAAAAACAAAAATCGACAATTTACAAAATACAGACGCACAAGAAAAATTTTTGAAACAAGATTTAGAAAAAATAGAAAAACAAATGCTAAAGCTAGCAAACGAATTACACGAAAAAAGAATGATTTGTGCGAAAGAATTATCAAAACAAATAGAAACACAAATAAAACCACTTGGATTTAATCAGATAAAATTTGTTGTTAGTGTTGAAATGCAAGATAATATAAACAATATAACGTCAACTGGTTTGGATAGTGTCGAATTTTTATTTTCATCTAATCCGGGGCAGAGTGTTAAGCCACTCAAAAACATTGCTTCTGGTGGCGAAATGTCGAGAGTGATGCTTGGTATAAAGACAATCGTGTCAGATGGTTCAAAGCTAATGATTTTCGACGAAATAGATGCTGGTATCGGTGGCGGAACAGGTAAGCTGATAGGTCAAAAACTACATAAAACTGCGATAGGGAAACAGGTTTTGTGTGTGACACATTTAGCTCAAGTTGCGATATACGCAGATGGACATTTCAAAGTTGAGAAACAGGCAAAAGAAAATAAAACTTTTGTAGACTTTTTGTGTCTTGATAAAGAACAAAGGACTAAAGAAATTGCTAGAATGTTGGTTGGTGAAGATAAAAAAGGTTCTGTTAGTTATCAACATGCAGAGCAATTAATCGGAGAGGTAAAAAAATGAGTAATGAATGTTGTATATATAAAAAGATAAAATTATGTCATATGTCGAGATTTATGTCAATAGTAGCGATACTTTTGTTCATAATAGGAATAATAGTGCTGGTTGCAGATTTGACATATTTGTTTAGAATAAATCAAAGCCCGCTTTATATCACAGTTTTTGTTTTTAGAGATTTATTTTTTACATTTGTAGTGGTAGGTTTATTTATGTCAATATCGCTTGGCTTAAAAGCACTACAAAAATTAATATGTGATATCAATTCAATAAAAAAATAAAAATTATTGGTGGATTATTATGAACAACAAGCATCAGAAAGTTGTTGCATTTCTTTTATGTCTATTTATTTCAAGTATTTGTTATTCCGAGGTCATAAAGCTAAAAAACGGCTCATTAGTGAGCGGATCTATTGTAAAAGAAAACGCACATACGCTTAATATCAAAACTCAATATGGAATTATTTCTTTGAATAGAAAAGAAGTGGTAGAAATAATGCCAGATATGTATCGTGTTACTTTAAGAAACGGGGGAGAAGTTGTTGGTAGCATCGAGGATATTAATGAGGTTTTTGTCAAAATAAATACGGAAAGCGGTATAAAAAATATTGACTTAGAAAAAGTCATTTCCATGGATGTTTACGATTATAATTCTGCTCCTAATCCAGAATTGGTACAAGGTGCAGGGCCTGTCGAGCCACAAATAACGTCAGCTCCGCCGGAATATTTGGTAGATGAAAGTGGAATCAGTTTTGATGAAGATTTAGATAAAGCGTTCAATAAACAGAGTGCTGTGCCACAGGTTTCGATAGTTCAATATAATTCAGGTGTTTCTTCGCAAGGAGTTCCTGTTGCAACACAAAATGCAGGAACCGTTAGTGCTACTAGCTTAAAACAAAAATCAAAAGAAAAAAAGAAAAAAGAAAAGCCGAAAACCAAAGCAGAAAAAATTAAAACGGATAAATATAAACTAAAATCCTTTATAGTAGAAGGGGTTGTTATAAGCACTAGCTTAAAACTTGATGCTAGCACCATTGCTGGTGGTTCGACGTATGAGATTGGAGATTTGGGTTATGGTGCAGGTGTGAAATATCTCAAAAGAGGTAACAAAAGATTTTGGTATGGTGGCGGACTATTACTTTCTTCTTTCAAAAGCAAAAGTTTTACTTTAGATGGTGGAAACGGAACATTAAAAACTAATAGTAGTATTAGAAATTTAGAATTTGTTACAAACTATTATGTTAATCCAGAAAGTAAATATAAAACATATCTTTCTGGTGGATTAGGATATATATCAACAGAAGTAAATTACAGACACACAGATAACAACGGAACCGTTATAAGCTATAGAGAAAAAAGTTCAGGAATGTCTTTGTCTTTAGGAATAGGGATAGAGCGAAACTTCAAAGAGAATGCGTTAGGATTTGAGCTTCGTGCATTGAATAGTAAACGTGGTGGCAAATTAAGCTCTTCATCGGGTACCGATATATTAGGCGCCTTACGAATAAACTGGAAATTTTAGAAAACAATGAAAATACTAATAGCACCAAATGAATTTAAGGGAACACTCACATCTGACGAAGTGTGTGAAATAATATCCAAAGAAGCTAAAAAAATGGATCACGAAGTTATAAAAATGCCGATATCCGACGGTGGAGATGGTTTTTTGAATGCTGTTAAAGTGGCATTCAAAAAAACCACAACACATAATATAAAAGTCAAAAATCCATTTTTCAAAGATATAAATGTGAGAATGATAACAAACAATAATTCGGCGTATATAGAGAGTGCTGAAATTTGCGGGTTTAGGAGATCAAACAAACTAGCACCACTAGTTGCGAGTTCATATGGGCTTGGACAGGCGATAAAGAAAGCATTAGATCTTGGTGCGAAAAAGATATATGTCGGGCTTGGTGGTGTTATAACTAATGATGGTGGTGTTGGAATGGCAAATGCATTGGGTGTGAAATTTTTGAACAAAAAGAAAAGAGACATCAAATATGGTGTTAAAGATTTGAAAAATCTTTATAAAATAGACTTAAGCGGATTAGATAAAAGAATCAAAAAAACAAAAATTTATGCTTTGTCTGACGTGAGAAATCCATTGCTTGGAAAGACAGGTTCAGCAATAGTTTATGGTCCACAAAAGGGTGCTAATAAAAAGGATGTAAAAACTATAGCAACAGGACTTTTGAGATATTCTCGGATAGTAAAAAAGCAGATGGGCAAAGAGATTGGATATTTTAACGGAGCTGGAGCTGCGGGCGGAATTTGTGCTGGTTTGTTTGCATTTTTGGACGCCCAAGTTTTACCTGGTGCTGAACATGTGTTAGATGTTCTGAAAGCCGAACAAAAAATCAAACAAGCAGACATTGTCATAAGCGGAGAGGGGAAACTAGACAGACAAACTTGTTTTGGTAAAGCACCTTATATAATGTTCAAGACTGCGAATAAGCATAAAAAATCTATAGTTTTTTTCTGTGGAAAAATGACAATAAAAAATACAAAAGCATTAGCGAAAGTGGGAATAAAAGAAGTTTTTGCTTTAGAGAAAATAGCTAAAAGTCAACAAGATTCCGAAAAAAATGCAGCCAATTATTTGAAACAGGCCGCACATATCGTTATAAAACATATTGAAGAATTGGTTTAATGTTATCTATATTGAGGTTGCATTAGCAACCGATTGTCGCGTTCCGCGAAGCGAAAAACAGGAGGCGAGGTTCTCGCCTAGAAATATTTTTTTAGAAATTTTAAAATTCTTTTCTTATATTCAACCCCACCAACTTCAGCACATTTGGCATGTTCTGCACCGGGAACTATCCAAAGTTCTTTTGGTTTGTTTGCTTTGTTAAATAGTTTGCGTGCATTATTTGTTGGAACTAAAACATCGTTTCTTCCGTATATTAATAACATTGGTACTTTTGCGGTTGAAATATTGTTAGCTGGACTATAATATTCTGGATTTATTTTGAAATGTTTTTTAGCAAATTTCAAAGCAAGCCAAACAAATGGAAAATATGGTATTTTTCGATGAATCCAAGCCCATCGTGCGACAACATTTTCATAAGAATAATAAGGAGATTCTGCCACGATACATTTAATATCATCGTGTTTTGCAGAATGATATATTCCAACACCCGCACCCATAGATATTCCATACACAGCAATATCTTTTGAAGCTAGTGGTAGAGTGTGCTTAAGGTACTTTATTGCACTTTCTAAATCTTTTGTTTCTTTATATCCTACACTACTCACACCACCACTTTCGCCTGTGCCCCTAAAATCAAAATAAAATAAATTATAGCCATGTTCCCATAAGAAAGACATTTTGTCGAAAATATCACCTTTGTTCATACTCCAGCCGTGCATCAATATGATTGTTTTATGACTGTCTTCATGAGGCAAAAACCAACCACATATTTTTACACCATCTTTTGTTTTGAATAATGTTTTTTGGAAAGGAAGTTTGAGTTGGTCTGGAAAAATTTCTAGATTTTTTCTTTTGTGTTTTGGTTTATATATTTCTTTGCTGTTTGCATATGAAAACCATATTGCAAAAACAATAAAAGCAATAACTAGCAATATTGTGGAAGATATTAATATATGAAATGTGCTCATATATATGATTTTATAATTTATTTGAGCACTTTGCTAATACTATCTGGTAAATAGCTGATAATATCAGTTGCCAAAACGCTATACTTGGTTAGTTTTTTTGATGCTATATCAGACGCAAGTCCATGTAAATATGTAGATAATATTGCACTTTCAAAAGCGGTTTTTTTATTGAAACCTTTTTGCTTTCCTATTTGTGCGAAAAAGCCAGCACACATACCTGCCAACACATCACCAGTTCCCGCTTTTGAAAGTGCATTATTACCAGTTGTGTTTACAAAGTGTTTTTTTCCGTTGGTAATTATTGTTTCGTGTCCTTTCAAAATCACGATTGATTTTGTTTTTTTTGCGATTTGTTTTGCAGATTTTAATCTATTTTTTTGGATAGTCGCAGTACTCACATTCAAAATTCTACCTGCTTCTGCGGGGTGGGGGGTTAGAATAGTTGTTTTGTTTTTTAATATATCGAATTTTTTATGTTTTGCTAGATAATTTATAGCATCAGCATCTATAACTAACGGAAGATTTGTGTTTTTTATAATAGAGAATATTGTTGATGTTAAATTTAATCCCGGTCCTATTAACATCAAATCAAATTTATTTTTAGCAAGATGTTTTTTGATTTGTGAGCTAGCTTTAGTGTTGATTGTGCCGTTAGAATCTGCCAAAATCAGCGAAGTAGCTTCTAAAACTTTTGGTAATGCTTTTATGGTCGCTGATTTTGGCATTGCTAAGCAAATATATCCAACTCCGCTACGATATGCGGACAAAGTCGCCAAAACGCCAGCTCCACCCATATTTTTACTACCGGCCACGATAAGAATCTTGCCATAATCTGATTTATTAGATATATTCTTTCTTTTCGGCAGTAATTTTTTTGCCATTGCTTTTGATGTTTTCATAATTAAAGTATAACAAAAAACCCCACATAATTTATGTGAGGTTTTTTAATTCAAATAAAAGTTTTATCTTTTATTATTGTTTGTCTTGTCTTGAAAACTCAAGTGTTTCGTAATATTTTTCAGGACTTGTACCCAATATTTCATTTTGGAAACGACCATAAATATCCAAATGTTTATCCGGATTTGGATGTTTTTCTTTAAGTTCATAGAAAAACATAACGATTGCTTCAAGTTCTTTTTTTAATTGGTAATAGTATGGTGTGCTTGGATTTACTTCAATATTTATTGCTTTACAAGTATCCACCAACTCAACAACTCCATCATGTTTTTCACAAAAAACATAATATTCAATGTTTTTTAAACCAACTCCCTCTTCACCGTGGTTAATATACTCATATTGCAAATGCTCTAACAATCCAGCAGAATCTCCACTCATAATATACCTGTTCATATTATCTGCATTTGCTAACACCGGCAAAAAGATTGTACCTAGCACTAGTATCGCTATAAACTTTTTCATAATATTTTCCTCCACTCAAAAGTTCCACTTACTTATATTATGACATGACCCAGATAAAAACACAAGGTAATTTAGTACTACTTATCTCTAGTGTATTTTAATTAGGAGTTTTTTAATTTGTATTACTTTGTTTTTTGATAGCAACGGCATATGCAACAGCATAATCTTTGGAATGTGAAAGAGATAGGTGGATAGCAATATCATTTTTGTTTTTTACGCTAGCATGTGGTTTTCCGTCAGTTTGGTTGGTAATAGCAATATCTTTTAACGCAGTTTCTTTTAGACTTAATGCTTTTACAACAGCTTCTTTTCCCGCAAATCGGACAGCAAAATGTTGATATTTGTTTTTTTTGCTTTTGCAATAATCGATTTCGGTTTGAGTAAAGACTCTATCCAAAAATTCAGGTTTTTTTTCTATCAGCTCTTTTACCCGATTGGTTTCAACGATATCTGTACCAACGCCTATGATATTATCCATAAAACTACTCCACGGTCACACTTTTGGCAAGATTTCTTGGTTGATCTATTTCTCGTCCTTTTTTAAGAGCTACAAAATAGGCGAACATCTGTAAAACAACACTATTTGTGAACGGCGACAAAATATCACTAGTTTTAGGAGTGATAATTAAATAATCTATTTTGCTGGCATGTGCTTTTGATATTTTGTTCGCAAGAGCGACTGTCACAGCACCTCGTGCCTTCGCTTGTTCAGAACCAGATAAAACTTTATCAAACAATTTTCCGTTTGGAATAATTGATAATACTGGCATATCTTTGTCGATAATAGCAATCGGGCCATGTTTCATTTCGCCACTAGCAAAACCTTCGGCATGTGCGTAAGAAATTTCTTTTAGTTTTAATGCACCTTCTAATGCAATAGGAAAATTCACATTTCTACCCAAAAACACAAAACTTTTTTTCTTATATATCTTATTAGTGAGCTGTTTTATTTTTGGTTCTAATTTTAAGGTTTGTTCTATAATTTTCGGAATGGTCAACAATTCTTTCTCAATTGATGCTAATCTTATTTGTTTTTTTACTCTTTTTGCTTTTGCAAGATGAATTGCAAATATATACATCGCAACAAGTTGCGATGTGAATGCCTTTGTCGATGCAACACTAATCTCCGGTCCACAGTGTGTATAAAAAGTCGAGTCAACCTCTCTTGTTAATGTCGAACCAAGCACATTACAGATACCAAGAGTTTTGAAACCAAGTCTTTTGGCTTTTTTTACAGCTTCAAGTGTATCCGCGGTTTCACCAGATTGACTTATCGCAATTACCAAAGTGTTTTTTTCGTCAGGGATATGCCTGTATCTGTATTCTGATGCAATATCAACACTAACTGGAACTTTACAGATTTTTTCTATTACGTATTTTGCTACCATGCCGGCATGATACGCTGTTCCACAGGCGATAATTTGTATGTTTTTTACATTTCTGAGAAAGTTGTATGATTTTGAAAACACATTTTTGAAATTTTCTTCAGAAGCTGGCAATGCACCGCGAAGAGTATCTCTTGTTGCTTGTGGCTGTTCGTAAATTTCTTTTATCATAAAATGTTTATGACCAGCTTTTTGACTTGTTTTTCTGTCCCAATTTATGTTTTTTATTTTTAGTTTTTTTGGTTTTAAGTTCAAATCAAAAACTTTAACATTGTCTTTGTGTAATACGACAATTTCATTATCTTCGACAAAAATAATTTTGTTTGTATGTTCTATTAAAGCGGTTGTATCTGAAGCTAGAAAGTTTTCACCTTTTGAAACCCCAACAACAAGTGGACTCTGTTTTCTTACACCAACTAACAAATCTGGAGCTTTGCTCCAAACAATCGCAATTGCGAAAGCACCTTGTAATTTTTTTACCGATTCTCGCACAGCTTTTAATAGTTTTTCTTCCAAATTTTTCGAATGGTTCTTTTTGAGATTATCCTCGATAAGATGTGCGATAATTTCGGTATCTGTTTCTGATTTAAATTTGTGCCCTTTTTTTATCAATGCACTTTTTAATGTGGCATAATTTTCTATTATTCCGTTGTGAACTATCGAAATTTCTTTTTTACAATCGGTATGTGGATGAGAGTTTGTTTCAACAGGAGCACCGTGTGTCGCCCAACGAGTATGTCCGATACCAAGACCGCTATTAAATTTGTTTTTAGCAACTTTTTGTTCTAGTTTGCTCACTTTTCCGACGGTTTTGATAGTTTTTATATCTCTATCTTGACACACAGATATACCAGCACTATCGTAACCACGATATTCTAGTTTTTTTAGTCCGTTGATTAAAATTTTATCAACGTTTTTTTTATCTCCAATATATCCCACTATTCCACACATGTTTTTATCCTTTATTTTTGTGGCTACATAACCCTTGTTTTGTTTCTATAAAAAATATAGCCCTCACCTCGCTAACCATTCTGGTTAGTCGTCCTCTCCCAACGGGAGAGGAAAAATCTTAACGCGAAGCGAAAAATGTCTATGGCGACTCGCCACTTATCAAATTTTTCATTTCTGTTATAGCATTTCCAAGCCCATTGAAAACACTATTTGCTATTATCGAAAAACCAATATTCAAACATTTCATTTTTGGTAATGTCGCAATTTCTTGCACATTTTCATAATCCAAACCATGACCCGAAT
The DNA here is from genome assembly GCA_964411485.1 of uncultured Elusimicrobiaceae bacterium. GTDB lineage: Bacteria > Elusimicrobiota > Elusimicrobia > Elusimicrobiales > Elusimicrobiaceae > Pseudelusimicrobium. The sequence goes on from CAYPLD010000002.1 coordinate 25,069, forward strand.
GCAATTCCATTTTCAATTTGTTTACTAGCAAACTAGCTTCTCGTAATTTTTCTAATTCTTTTGAAATTTGTTTCATCGTTTTACATTCACTATAAACTTTTGTTGATAACTCAATTATATCAGCACCGATATCTTTAGCAACTTGTATGTCCTTCAAATTTGGATCTAAAAACAAACTCACTTTGATTTTTTTCTTATGCAAAGCCGTTATAAAACTTTTTATTTTTTTCGTTGAAACTGGAGTTAATTTCAAACCACCTTGTGTTGTTAATTCATTTGGTCTTTCTGGAACAATACAAATAGAATTTGGCTTTATTTTTAATGCGATTTTTTTCATCTCATCAGTTGCTGCCATTTCAACATGAATAGGTAGCTTTAGATGTTCCACAAGTATTTTTACATCATTATCCTGAATATGTCGTCTATCGTGGCGGAGATGTATGACGATAAAATCAGCACCATGTTGTTTGGCTAATTTACCTGCTGTTAATAAATTTGGGTAGCCGACTTGTCGAGCTTGTCTTAATGTTGCGATATGATCTATATTTACACCTAGTTTTACTCTCATTTGATTTTTTCCTTGTAAAAATTAGCCAACTCTTCGCCCACCTGTTCTGCCTTTTTTATATCCTCACATTCTACCAAAATTCTTAACTTTGGTTCTGTGCCGGAATATCTTGTGAAAATTCTACCCTTGCCATTAAAAGAACTCTCTAGTTCGTTCTGTTTTTCTAAAAACCCATCGATTTTTTCAAGTGGAGTTTTTTCTTTTACATTTATACCAATAAGTTTTTGAGCATATCTTTTCCATAAATTTCTGTAATAACTAGGTTTTTTATCTTTCTCTTTTAATATTTTCAAAATTTGTAATGCACTCAAGATTCCGTCGCCAGTATTCGAGAATTTTTTGAAAATTATATGACCACTTGTTTCTCCACCAACAGCAAGTTTTTTTTCGTCAAGTTTTTCAAAAACATATTTGTCTCCAACTTGCGTGATTTCGCATTCGATATCTCGTGCTTTTAAGAAATTTATTAATCCAAGATTGCTCATTATAGTTACAACGACTTTATTATCTTTCAGTAGATTTTTTTCTTTCAAATATAATGCGGAAATCAGAATTATATCGTCGCCGTCGAGTTCCTGACCGGTTTCATCACACATTATCACTCTATCGCCGTCACCATCAAAACTTATTCCGATAGTATCATAAACTTTTTTGACCATTCTAAATGTTTCATCAGGTGCTGTTGCACCACAATCTTTATTGATGTTTTTTCCGTCGGGTTCGCAACAGATTGTTTCAACATCAAAACCAAGATTCTTAAAAACTTTTGGTGCTATATTACAGGTAGCCCCATTAGCACAATCCACAATTACTCTTGTGCCTTTGAAATCAGTATTCCCAACACTATCTTTGAGATGTTGCGAATAAAAATCTATTAAATTGTTATCTATTGTTTGATTTGTATTTTCTGATATTTTTGGAAGTGGTTCTTTTTTATCGACAATCGTTTCGATTAATAGTTCAAGTTCTTCGGATAATTTCTTTCCGTTTTGGTCGAAAAATTTTATGCCATTAAATTCCGCTGGATTATGGCTTGCAGATACCATTATCCCGAAAGGATTTTTGAGTTTTTGTGTTAAGAATGCAACTGCAGGAGTTGGTGCGATGCCGATATCTATGACGGAATAACCAGCACTCCGAACACCTTTACATAGCCACTTTGTGATTTCTAGTCCAGACACACGGCTATCTTGGGCAATAATAATTGTTTTAGTTTTATTATGTTCTTGTTGAGGTATGATTTTTGCAGACACATATCCTAATCGTTCAACAAAATCTTGTACTAGTGGATATTCCCCCGCGATTGCTCGTATACCATCTGTCCCAAAATATTTCATGTTTTCCTTATTCTTTTGAGCCCTTTTTTGTTTTTTTGCCTTCTTAAACAAAACTAGCCCTCACCTCGCTAACCATTCTGGTTAGTCGTCCTCTCCCAAAGGGAGAGGAAAAGTTTGTAAGCCGAAGGCACAAATGTCAGTCGGCACTGCCGACTTCTTTTTTCCCATTAAGAATCTGCTCAATTTCTTTTGCTTCCACTACTTCTTTTTCTAATAGTTTTGCAACAAGAGTATCGAGTGCTTTTTTATCTTTGATTAAAATTTGTTTAGCATCGTCATATGCTTTTTTTACTATGGCTGATACTTCGTCATCAATTTTTTTAGCTAGCTCTTCGGAATAACCACGATGCTTTGAAATATCTCGTCCCAAGAATACTTGATCCTCCGGAACCTCTACTGATATAGGTCCTATGTTTTCGCTCATTCCAAGTTGAGCTACCATTTTTCTAGCAAAATTTGTTGCTTTTGATAAATCATCGTGAGCACCGGTAGTAATTTCACCGAAAATTAATTCTTCTGCGGCTCGTCCACCTAACAAAATTGACAATTTATCTACAATTTCACTTTTGGTTGTCAAGTATTTATCCTCGAGCGGAAGTTGTAAAGTATATCCCAATGCTGGTCCACGTGGAATAATCGAAACTTTATGAACAGGATCCGCATTTGGTAATCTTTTTGCCACAATCGTATGACCCGCTTCATGGCAAGCGATAATTTTTCTTTCTTTATCTGAAATTATTTTACTCTTTCTTTGTGGCCCTGCGATTACTCGTTCGACCGCTTCCTCCAAATCGTTCACGGCAACACTTTCTTTATCGTTTCTTGCAGCAAGTAATGCGCCTTCATTTATAACATTCGCAAGATCCGAACCTACAAACCCCGGCGTTGTTTTTGCTATTACACTTAAATCTACCTTCTTATCCATTTTCACTTTTCTTGCGTGTACCTGAAGAATTTCTTTTCTTCCTTTTATATCTGGTGATGGAACGTTTATATGTCTATCAAATCTGCCCGGTCTTGTTAATGCAGGATCTAAAACATCAGGTCGGTTTGTCGATGCCATCAAAATTATTCCTTCTTTAGCTTCAAATCCATCAAGCTCGATAAGAAGTTGGTTTAATGTTTGTTCTCTTTCGTCGTGTCCGCCACCAATACCAGCAAATCGTCTTCTGCCGACAGCATCTAACTCGTCGATAAAAATTATTGCTGGAGCTGATTTTTTTGCTTGTAAAAATAAATCTCTAACTCTCGATGCACCAACCCCAACGAACATTTCGACAAATTCTGATGCTGATGCTGTAAAGAAATTTACACCTGCTTCACCAGCGACTGCTTTTGCTAATAAAGTTTTACCCGTACCCGGTAGACCATATAGCAAAACTCCTTTTGGGAGTTTTGCACCAAGTCGCTGAAACTTTTTCGGGTCTTTCAAAAACTTTATAATTTCAAACAACTCTTCTTTTGCCTCATCGCAACCAGCAACATCCTTAAACGTTGTTTTTTGTTTTTGAGGATCTTGTAGCTTTGCTTTTGACTTTGCAAAACTAAACGCTTGTTTTCCGCCAGCTTGTGCTTGACGCAAGAACAGAAACCAAAACAAAAATATAAATAATAGTATCCAACTTAAATTTATCAACAAATTGCTCACCCATGTTTTATCTGGTTCTGCTTTGAAACTTACATTTGATGCTTCTAATTGTTCAATTAAATTTGTGTCGTTTAAGGCGATAGTTTTGAAGTTTATGTTTCTATTACCCTGTTTTAATTTCCCCGTTATAATATTGTTTGCAATTGCGATATCTGATACTTCACCCGACTTTAATTTTTGTTTGAATTCAGAATATGGTACATCTGTTCTAACACCAGAAGTGTTCATTTTATTGTATATTCCTATTAACAAAACAAACGCTAATACCCAAAGTAGTACTTGTCTTGTGATAGATAGTTTTCCGTTTTTTCTAGATTTTCGTTTCATCTAATACTCCCACATATGGTAAATTTCTGTAAAATTCCTGATAGTCCAATCCGTAACCAACTACAAACTCGTTCGGTATCTTGAACCCAATATATTTTGCTGGTACGGGTTGCTTTCTGTTTTCTGTTTTGTCTAATAATGTGCAAATTTCTAGACTTGTTGGTTTTCTTGTCTTGAGGTTTTCTATTAGATAGTTCATAGTTAAACCAGTATCGACAATATCCTCTACTAAAACGACATGTCTGTCTTTTATGTTTTCTCTTAAGTCTAATAACAATCGTACCACACCGGAAGATTCCAAATTTCCGCTATAAGAAGAAGGTGCGATAAAATCCATACTACATTTGATATTGAGATTTTGCATTAAATCTGAGAAAAATAATACAGCCCCTCTCAAAACACAGATAAAAACTGGGTTTTTGCCAGCATAATCTTTAGAGATCTGCTTTGCCATCTCTTTTATTTTTGTGTCTAATTGTTCCTTGGTCAAAAGAACTTTTTTAAGGGGGACATTTTTCTCTACCATTTTTCCTCCAAGTACTTATTAGTATATGATACCTTTTTTAGATGTTTTGTAAAAGCGAGGGATAGTATTTTGCATATAGTACTAAAGTACTATTGGCAACTAGTACTAAAGTACCTTGTGCGAAAATGGGGTGGTTGGTAAAATATAGTTGTAATACAGCAAAAGTCGGTTAAACAAATTAAAAAATTAGGAGAAATAAAATGAAAAAAATAGTAATTTTAACGACAAGTTTAATGTTAGTATCAGGTGGCATTAATGCGACTGAAACTTTAAATAAACTAGTCGAAACAAAAATCGAACAAAGCCCAATAACAATGGAAGCACCAGCCCCAACAATTCCAGTTGGAGTAGTATTTAAGGCAATGATGCAAGTACTAAAAAAAGCAGCAAAGCTTACAGATGAATTACCATATGATGAAATAGCAAAAATCCTCAAAATATCAATGAAAGAAGTAAAAGAATTAAATAGTAGTAGCAAAGCGATAGGAAAAGCATTATTAGAAGATATGATTGCTCTAGATATAAAAATAGCTAAAAACATAGAGCTGGAAAGACTTGGCTCTAGAGCAATAGAATTGAGTAGTAGATTAGGAGACAATATACTTGAAACACGAAAGAATGTAGAAGACTTCTATATGTTAACAAAAGAAGGATATAATTTTCGAGCAATCATTATATTAGAAGAAAATCCAACAATAAAGTTAGGTGAATTAGCAAGTCAAGTAAGAAAAGAAGTAGTTGCGGAAAAGAACGGTAAAAAAACATATTTGAACTTTCTTACAAGTCAAAGCTTAAAAGCAGATCAAACAAAAAAAATCTTTACTGATAAAAATGGAAATACAATTGTTAGAGAATTAAACCAAACAACTAAAAAGCCTTACCTTCAAACAACATATGATGCCGATAATAATCTGTTAAGGATAGAAGAATTTATATACGAAGAAAATGATTTTTGGACAAAAAAAGTTGTTATGGATAAAAATTACAAAACTATATTCGAGGTGAATAGAAAATTGAATCCAATGACTAAAAAATTAATAAACCAAGAAACATATAATGATCATGGAAGACTAGTTGAAGGTATTTATCCAAAACATAGAACCAAATATGAATATACAGATGTTGGAGAATTATTAGAAAAAAATATTACTTTTAATAATAAGACAAAAGTGAAATATAAATATAATCCAGAAAATGGAATTGTAATACAAAAAGAAACGATTGATGTTGTCAAAACATTTGAAAAGTATGATCCAATATATGGAAGATTAATAGAAAAAACGGAAACAAATAAACATGGTTCTACTCTTGATATTGTCTATGATAAGGATAGTGGAAAAAAATTATCAAGCATTAGGAGAAGTAAATATGGTGAAATCTTATCGGGTTTTGCCTCATCAAAAAATGGCAAAGAAATTGCTTATTATGACACTCCATATGTAGGATCTAGTGAAGGTTGTTTAACTAGAATAGAAACGATAAATCCAGACAACACGATGACCGTCAAACACTATACGCCAAATGGAAAAAAGGTAGGTAAAGAATCGACTTTTGATTCACCAAAATATACTAACAAGTTGTATTACAAATCTTTCATGTATTTTGAAGACGGTAGTAAAATTATAAGTTATCGTGACTATAAATCTTCGTTAGACTCAAAATTGCAAGATACTTATTATGATCAGGACGGAAAGGTTCTTACAGATTGGTGGGATAAATTTAAATTTTATTTCAAATTACAAGAGCATAATATGTATTAATTTTAGCGAAAACAAATAGTTGAGAATTTAAAGCCGATGGTTCACGTGAACCATCGGCTTTTGTTTTAAAAAGCTGTATATTATCTAGAAAACTGAATCAACACGCTTAACGATAATATAATCAATATTACGCCACCGACAATCTCTGTTATTTTGGATATTTTTAAGACATTTTTTCCTTTTAAGAAATATCCGATCCACACCGATAAAAACACAAATACTATCAATAGCAATGTGGACATAAACATTGGTGTGCCTATCATTTTTAGTCCAAAGCCAAGCAATATTGTCTTTAGCGACAACAACACTGATATTATTGTCAAATATCTTTCATCTATTAAATCTTTTTTATATAAGCTCAAGGTTTTTTCGATTGCATTGAGTATCATTCCGACACCAACTAGAAACAACATACTGAAAGCGAGCCAGTAGTTTATCGAGAATAAAGCATCTTTTAAAGTGTATGCGAATATCCAACCGAGCACGAAAAATAATACATGAAAAAATGTACAAAAACCAGCGAATTTTAGAGCATCTTTTCTTATGAAATTAGGCATTTTTGAGGTCGATGCGTTTGATACTGAAAAATTGTCTGCACTTATACAGAGCCATATTAGGATAATTTTTAATATAGTCATTAGGTTTGTTCTCCTTCGTATTGGGGTTTATATAATATATAAATATTACAAAT
>CAYPLD010000003.1:0-26984 GCA_964411485.1 uncultured Elusimicrobiaceae bacterium
ATGAGGACGAAACACAAGAAGTAGAATCTGAAACAATTGAAAAATAACTTAAAAATTAAAAGACAATTAAAAAACCCCCAGCCACATGGCTGGGGGTTTTTGTTATGGTTAAAGATTTTTTATAAACGTCTTTCTATTTGTTTTTTATTAGATTTCTTTTTGGTTTTTCTTTTTTGTTTGTCTTGAGGAACACCAATGTTTTCAAAAAAGGCGGAATTATCTATTGGTCGACCCAAGAATTTTTCAACAATTACATCCTCATCATAAACACCACCAACGGCTAATATTTCATCTCTGAATTTTCTACCAATCTTTGGATTCATTACCCCTTGTTCTTTGAATTGAGCGAACATATCGTCCGCAATTACCAACGCCCAAAGATAACCATAATAACCAGCGTCATATCCACCCATTAAATGTCCAAAACCAGCTTGCGGATATGTTCCTTTCGTCATAGTCACCATTCGAATACTTTCCATCATATTTGCATATGTTTTTGTGGTATCAATTTTTTTAGATGTATGATATTTCATATCAAGTTGTGCGAAGAAATTTTGACGTGTCCAAAAAGTTCCAGCGTCAGAATTTTTTGCTTCGTGCATTTTTTTAATCATACTATCTGACAACGGCTTTCCTGTTTGATAATGTTTTGATAATTTTTTCAACAACCCTTTATTCCAAGCCCAGTTTTCAAGCATTTGAGAAGGCACTTCCACAAAATCTCTACTGGTTGCGGTGCCAGATAAAGCACTAAAATTAGCAGTTGTTAAAGCATTATGTAAAACATGTCCAAACTCATGGAAAAGAGTTACAACTTCATCATGTAACAGTAATGATGGATTATCCTTTGTTGGTGGATTAAAGTTTGCAACAATCGCAATAAAAGGTTTTTGATATATTCCATCTTGTTTTTTATATCCGTCGATTAGACCAAAACACGCAGCATGTTTATATTTCCCTTTACGAGGAAAAAGATCCATATAAAAATATGCCAAAACTTGTTTTGTTTTAGAATCTATAATTGCAAAAGTTCGAACATCTTTTTGCCACTTGTCTAATTCTAACGGGGTGAATTCTATTTCAAAAACTTTACTGAAAATTTCCAGCATATTATCTATAACATGTTGCATTGGAAAATATTCTTTGATTTTTTCGTCATCAATTTTGTGATATGTTTTTTTGTATTGATTTGTCCAATATCCAAGATCCCAAGCTGGTAAATTTCTGCTTTTAGAATCTGTTTTAGAGTTTCTCAATTCTATAAGTTCGGATTTTTCCGATTTAGCTTTTGGGTGAAGTTTTCTTTCCAAATCTTTTAAGAACAAGTCTACATTTTTTGGGTTTTTAGCCATTCTGTCCTCGAGCCGAGCTTCAGCATGGTTTCTATAGCCAAGCATTTTTGCCACAATATCTCGCAACTCAATTGCCTTTTCTAACAGCTTAACATTCTCTTCCCCCCCTCTATTATTAAATTTAAATTCTAGATTTTTTCTAGCACTCTCATTTTTAGCGTTTTGCATAAACGGTTTGTAATCTGGATAGTTTAGCGTGATTATATATCTTCCATCTTCCGTGCGTTCTAATCTATTAATAAAATCCTCACCCATACCATTGAGCTCAAATTTTTCTACAACAAGAGTATCCGTGTTTTCGCGAATGTTTTTAGAAAATTTTATACTCAAATCAGCCAATTTTTTATTTAGTTTTCTAAATTCATCTAGTTGTTCGTCGGGGAGCATTAACCCACTATGCCTAAAACCTATCATCATTTCTTTTAATAGTTTTTCTTGCTCAACACCCAGTTTTTCACCACTTGCGACATGCCTATCGTTATATTCTTTTATCGCACCATATATGTCTTTTCTTGTGATTGTATCGACCATATATTTAGATACCTCTTGATCTAATACAAGCGAGGCATCGCGGAGTTTTTTGTCGGTGGATACCGATCCTAAAAATCCCGGCACGGTTAGTTGTGTGCCATAATTTATAAAAGCGAACTGATATGCACTGACGGTATTTTCAAAGGTTCTTTTTTCCGTCGGGATTTTTAGGATTTCATTAAAATCTTCTTCAAGCTCTATTCTTGCTTGTTTCTCTATTTCCTGTAATTGTTCTGGGGTGTAGTCAAAGTGTAAAATTCCTTTTTTGAATACTTGGTTTTGCATATTGGCATCTCCTATCTGACCAAAAGTCAAAAATACTAATAATAATAAAAATGTATATATTAATTTTTTCATTTGACCTCCTAATATTGTTTAATAAATTATATAATATTATTTGCTTTAATATTTTTGATATAGGACGGAGTAAAAAAAATGACAAACGCTTTTGTACCCAAAGAAATATTTTTAACAAAAGGAATTGGTCGACACAAAGAAAAATTAGCCAGTTTTGAAGAAGCATTGAGAGATGCAAAAATCGCACAATTTAATCTTGTGCCTGTTTCCAGTATATTCCCCCCCAACTGCAAAACAGTACCCGTCAGTAAAGGTTTAAACAATTTACAAGCAGGACAAATTTTACATTGTGTGATAAGCAGATGTTCCACAAACGAAAACAGAAGACTGGTATCGGCGTCAGTTGGGCTTGCTATACCAAAAGATAGAAATGGTCATGGATATATTTCTGAACATCATAGTTTTGGACAAACAGATAAGCAGTCAGGCGACTATGCTGAAGATTTAGCAGCGATGATGTTGGCAACAACTTTAGGCGTTGAATTCGACGAGAATTTGGATTGGGACAAGAAACAAGAAATCTGGAAAATGAGCGGAAAGATTGTTAGAAGCACAAACATAACTCAATCAGCAATTTGTGCTGATGGGCTTTGGACAACGGTCGTAGCCGCAGCCGTTTTTGCTGTGTAAAAAAATGGAAAAAATTAATACAAAAAAGTTTATAGGATTAACAAGTGATAAAAGCGACATAAAAAAATGTCGCTTTGTCGTAGTTCCTGTGCCATATGAAAAAAGCACAAGCTATGGACACGGAACAAAAAATGGTCCTAAAAAAATCATAGAAGCATCATCACAAATCGAGTTATGGGACGAAGAAACAAAAAAAGAAACTTGGTTGAAAGGAATTTATACAGCCCCGCCGATAAAAACTGCGGGTAAAACGACTGATGTTTTCAAAAACATAGAAAAAACTGCTAAAAAATATTGTGATCTAAAAAATAAAATTATATTTTTTATCGGCGGGGAACATAGCATCACACAAGCTACAAGCAAACCATTTATCGATAAACATAAAAACATAAGTATATTACATTTTGATGCACATGCAGATTTAAGAGAATCTTATGATGGGTCAAAAAACTCGCATGCATGTGCTTTATATCCAGCAAGTTTGAGATGTAAAATTGTTCAAGTTGGAATCAGAAGCGTTAGCGAAAATGAAGCGTTGAAAATAAATAAAAAAAATATCAAAACTTTTTTGATGCACGAAAATAGAGATATAAAAAAACTGATACCAAAAGTTTTGAAAAATTTAACAAGCACGGTTTATATTACAATTGATGTTGATGGTTTTGATCCAAGTGTGATACCAGCAACAGGCACTCCACAGCCGGGCGGATTTATGTGGTATGAAGCATTGGATTTGTTCAAAACTGTTTGCAAAAAGAAAAAAGTTGTTGGTGTTGATATCGTCGAGGTTGCACCAAGAAAAGCTGATAATATTTCGGAATTTAATGCTGCCAAACTAGTTTATAGACTGATGAGCTATCTATCTTAATACAAACCCCCTAGCCACATGGCTAGGGGGTTTTTTGAGGCGAGAAGAATATTCTCGCAGAGAAAATGCAATGAAAAAACCTTTATTTTTTTAGTTTATTTGTAAATTTTTCTAATTCATCATAGTTAGAATAGTGTAAAATTAATTTTCCACACCCTTTCTTTTTTCCAGATTTTATTTCAACTTTATTTCCCAAGAGTATTTGTAAATTGTTTTCAAAGTCTAAAATATCAGCAGATTTTTTTGGTTTCGATTTTAATTTTGGTTTCAATACATTCCTTGAAAGCTCTTCTGTTTGCCGAACAGACAATTGTCTATCTCGAGCTTTCAAAAAAACTTGTTCTCTAAAACCAGCTGGTATCATCAACAACGCCCGACCATGTCCTTCACTCAAACTACCTTTGTTAATTGCTTTTTGAATATATTGTTCAAGTTCTAAAAGTCGAAGTGTGTTTGAAATTGAAGAACTAGATTTGTTGCAATATTCTGACAAATCTTTTTGCATAATTCCAAACTGATTTATCAAATTTTTATAACCATTTGCGGTTTCAATTGGACTCAAATCTTCACGTTGAATATTTTCAATTAATGCTAATGCACATTTCTCTTTATCGTCGATATTTGGATGAATTATCGCTTTAATTTCTGTTAAACCAGCGAGTTTGCTTGCCCGAAATCTTCGTTCCCCTAAAATTATTTCGTACTTATCTAAACCAGCGTCAAATGTAACACCGATTGGCTGAACAACGCCATGTTTTTTTATAGATTCTGCAAGTTCTTTCAAACTTTCTTGATTGAAATTTTGACGAGGTTGAAATCTATTTGCAATTATTTTATCAATTGAAATATTTTGAATATTTCCTGCGGAAATATTTGTATCACTAGTTTTTTCTGTGATATTTTTTGTTGGACTCGCAACAGTAACACTTTCTGTGCTAACTTCTTTTGTAGTTTGTTTAATTAAAGAATCCAAACCTCTTCCAAGTGCTTTTCTCATATTTTCTCCTTCGTTTTTGGCTATGCCAAACTATACCCTGTGTTAAAAAAACCCAAAATAAAGCCAATTTCTAATTCTCTCGTCGATAAAATTTCTTATTTTTAGACGTACTTTTAATTTTTAACAGATACAAGGAAATTTTTTATCTAATCGTATTAAAAAACATTAAGTACGTTCAACACAAACTAACCGCCGAAATCATAACTCAAACTTGTGTCTGTTTGATATGGCACAACCTCTTCATAATCTTCTTTTTTTGCTCCGCGTCTTATCAAAAATTCTTTTGCAAGTTCAAAATATGCACGAGCACCACGACAACCCGGATCATAACTAAAAACACTCTGTGCAAAACTTGGTGCTTCAGCTAATCTAACATTTCTTGGTATCGCTGTTTTGTATACATTGTCGCCGAAGAATTTAAAAACCTCATCTTTAACCTGTCTTCCAAGATTCATTCTAGCATCGAACATTGTAACAACCCCCCCGTCGATTTTAAGATCAGGATTGATATATTTTTTTATCTTATAGGTTGTATCCATAAACCTAGCAAGACCCTCCATAGCGTAGTATTCTGCTTGTATCGGAGTGATGACGCTATTGCAACACACGAGCGAGTTTAGAGTTAAAAGTCCTAGTGACGGAGGACAATCTATTATGATAAATTTATACATGTTTTTTATTGGGTTTAATATGTTCTTTAAGACATTTTCTCTGCCTTGCATTCCGACGATTTCTACCTCTAAACCGGCTAGATTATTGTTCGCTGGAAGAAGGTCTAATAATTCATGAGAAGTTTGCTTTACAACGTCTTTGAAGTCGGCATTATTTAAGGATAATTCATAAATGGTTTTGTCCCCATCTTCTAGCTCAACGCCAAGTCCTGATGTCGCATTGCCTTGAGGATCAAAGTCCACAAGCAATACTTCTTGGTTTAGACAAGCCAATCCATATGCCAAGTTAATTGCTGTTGTGGTTTTCCCCACCCCACCTTTCTGATTTGCTATTGCTATGATTTCGCTCACTTTGTTAATCTCCATTAAAGATTTGAAGTTTTTGAAAATTGAAATAATAAGGATATTTTATATGTTTTTACCGCAAATTGCAAGTAATATTTTAAAAATCAAGTTTTTAGCCCAAAAGATGCTTTTGTGGTCATTTTTCAGCGTTTTGAAGTTTTTGAAAATATTGTTTTTTGTGTAAAAAACTATACAAAAAACTTCAAAACGCATTTGCGAAGTTTTCACGTGAAAACTTCGCGATTTGCGGTAAAAGAAAAACACTTTGAAAGACTTTGCTTAAAAGGGTAGTAATTTTATATTTTTACTCTAAAAACACTAAAAAACGTCAATTTCAGGAAGGCGGGAACAAAATATTAGCAAAACTAGTGTTATGTAGTAACCTTAAGCAAAAAGAAAAGAAAGTTTTCACGTGAAAACTTTCCCTCTGAAAAACTCTAAAAACAGTCCAAAAAGTTTTCACGTGAAAACTACCCTTGAAAGCACACAGTGTGTGTTGACACTTGTTTTAAGCACACTATATAACACTAGTTTTGCTAGGGTTTTTTTTGTTTAGATATAGAATTTTACTTATTGTTTACGAGTTGAATTCGGTTAATGGGCCAGTGGATAAAGAGGGGGGAGCCCTTTATGTTTTTCTCTGGAACTGGACCCCAGAAGCGGGAATCACAAGAATGATCCCTATTGTCGCCCATCACAAAATAGTTACCAGCAGGTACGGTTATGGGTCCAAAATCGTCTTTCAGATATATCCCATAATATTTATCCAGCTTACGCTTTTCCCATAGGGATTGATACTCCTTCAGACCATGCCTTAAATTAACGCCATGTCTATCAGGAGAATCATAATAGGTATATGTTTTTTCTTGCTCTATACCATTGACATATGTTTTTTTATCGCTTATTCGAACAATATCTCCACCAACAGCGATTACCCTTTTAACAAATATTTTGCCAGCTTGGGGAGAACCACAATATTTTTCTTTATTTGAGTTTGACGGGAAATCAAATATAACAATATCGCCACGAGCTATTTTTTTTAACGGAAAAAACCTTTTATCAAGAAATGGTATTTTTAAACCATAGGTCATTTTGCTAACAAACAAATGATCCCCTTTTAACAAAGTTTTTTCCATCGATGATGACGGAATTTTGAACGCTTGAATAAAAAAGAACATCACAACTGATGCAAGCAAAGCCGCAAAATAAATTGTATTGAACCACTCCATGTTAAAATATTTTATTTTGTTTAATGCTTTTTCAGATTTAGAAACATGGACTTGATAAAATGCAAAAATCAACAACGCTGTCGTCAATAAAATGCAAAAAAACCAAAACCCAAAACCAAGTTCTTTTCCTGTTCCACTATTTTGAACCATAACAGAAAAAATTGTTATTAATACAAAAGAAAAGATTAACATGGAAAACATATTCCACACAAACATATTCTTTTTTAGTTTTAACAAACCTTTTTTGATAAGCTGTTTGGAAAACAAATAATAAACCAGTGCAATGACACCTATAATAAATAATTTCTGTTCCATTATTTATAAAACTCCTTTATAACATTTGCTACGATTTTTATTTCTTCTTCCGTTATTTCTGGATATATAGGTAAAGCCAAGACTTCTTTACATGCTTTGTCTGTGTGTGGAAAATCTTTACCACTTAATCCCATATGTTTATATATTGGCTGATCGTAAAGAGCCATAGGGTAATATACACCATTACCTATTTTGTTTTCTGTCAAAAATTTTGATAGTTCATCACGTTTTTCGGCTCGGATATTATAAACATAAAAAGATTGTGTGCAATCCGGTTTATCTACGGGGGGAGTTTTAATTTGTTGGATATCACCCAGATGTTTTTTATACATTTCAGATGCATTGTTTCGCATTTCGGTCCATGTTTTTAGATGTTTCAATTTAACACGAAGCATAGCCGTTTGAATTTCATCAGCCCGCATTGTTGAACCTTCATAATCATATTCATAAGGTTTATTTGATCGGCCACTATGTCTTATTCTGCTACATTTATCGGCGATAGAATCATCATCTGTGATAATAGCACCTGCATCGCCTAACGCTCCTAAATTTTTGCTTGGATAAAAACTAAATGCACCTGCAAGCCCAATTGTGCCGGTAGTTTTGCCTTTATATTGCGACAAATGTGATTGTGCACAATCTTCTATAACTATTAAATTATGTTTTTTAGCGATTTCCATAATAGCATCCATATCACAAGGATAACCATAAAGATGGACTGGCAAAATCGCCTTTGTTTTTTTAGTGATTTTCTTTTCTATTTCTTTTGGATCTATATTGTATGTTTCAGGGTCAATATCAGCAAATACGATATCAGCACCTGTCATTGAAATAGAGGTTGTTGTTGCGACAAAAGTAAATGGTGTTGTGATTACTTCATCGCCTTTTCCGATACCTGTCGCCATTAACGCTATCTGTATCGCCGACGCACCACTAGAACAACTAATAGAATGTTTCGCATTCATAATTTCAGCAAACTCTTTTTCAAACGCTTCGGTTTCTGGACCAAGTAGCCATTTCATAGAGTTTAGTGCTTTTAGACATGCCTCTTCAAGCTCTGGTTTCAAAACATCAAATTGTTTTTGTAAATTGAATAGGGGGATTTGTTTTTCGTTCATATTTTTATTCCTTATCTATATTTTATCTTTTTTATCAAGCTGTTTTTCCGAAGGAAAAACAGCAATGCACAAGCTGAAGGCAAGAATGTGAGGCGAGACTCTCGCCTAATTTTCTAAATCGACTACTTCCTCTAGCATTGCTAATTCCTCGAGGAATTTATTAAAATTCTTTCGTCTTGAAGGCACGATTATTCTTAAATTAAATAGTCCTTCTTTTTTTGCAAAATCTTGTTTTTCTATATTTACTTTATTCTTTTTTGCTAATTTTTCTATTTTTTCAAAAATATTAACATCGGGTTTTGCTTTTAGATGTAATACTTCAGCTTTTTTGAATTTTCCAAAAAACAAACTTTCCCAATTGACAAATAATTGTAATGTCACCACTAATGCAACAGCAAATGTTGCAATTATAAAATGTCCAAATCCGACACACATACCAATTGATGCTACAAGCCAAATTTCAGATGCCGTTGTTAGTCCACGGATTTTATTGCCAGAACGAAGAATCGCACCAGCACCTAAAAATCCAACACCGGTTACAATTTGTGCCGCTATTCTGCCCGGATCAAATCCATAAAGTGTCAGCATTTTTAACGACATTATTGTAAATATCGCCGAGCCAAGACAAATAAAAATATTAGTTCTAAACCCCGCAGGCTTATCTCTATACTCTCGTTCCAACCCTATGACCCCACCTAAAACCAAAGCTATAATTATTTTCAAAAATATTTCGTACATATTTTCACCCTCCTATATAACGAAAATTGATAACAAAACGAAATAAACAATCAACAAAAACACACCAATCGGAATTGCTGTTTTAGCCCACTCTTTACTTTTTATATTT
Source organism: uncultured Elusimicrobiaceae bacterium (assembly GCA_964411485.1). Taxonomy (GTDB): domain Bacteria; phylum Elusimicrobiota; class Elusimicrobia; order Elusimicrobiales; family Elusimicrobiaceae; genus Pseudelusimicrobium. Next base: position 9,261 of record CAYPLD010000003.1, read on the forward strand.
AGTTTAGACGCACAAATAATATTTGGAATATTTCCTTGTATCAAAATCCCACCGCTCACTATAAGTCCCATCAACAAAAACACAATGGTATCTTGGGACATCGACGGAACCATCTCTGCTGCGACCAGTGTTGCATTGTCTAAAATGGCTGAAATAATGTTTATCCAGTAAAGCCCTTCTCTCGGGATTAGGGCGATTGTAATTTCCGCTAATGGTTTCACCCCAGCACCTAAAAAAATTAGACCCATAATAAACACATAGACTCGTCCAGCACGTAACATTATAGATTGATAAGTCTCTTTTTCTATATGTTCTTCTGTTTTACTTTCATGATATTGTGGCATTCTTGATCCTAAAAATGCTAAAAACAAAACACCCGGCACTACCCAAACCCATAAAAGTCTTAACAAGAAAAAGAAATCTGCATTATGTGGAGCTCCTTTTAATTTTGCAACAGCGATTGTCGCAAGAGGTTCTCCAATCGGTGTTAGTGCCGCACCAAGTCCGATAGCGAAACAACCGTAAACTATAAATTTGAGTTCGTTTCGTCGAGTTAAGTGCATATTTGCGGATATTTGACATAAAATTAATGCGGCTATTATTGCTGTGATAACACTAGACATCAATCCCAAAATCAGTATTACCATAAACACGGATTTTCTATGACCACAAACTTTCACACAATTCAACACAAGTTTTTTGATAGCTTTTCTGAACGCTTTGAAAACAAAGCCGACACACAAAACCGTAGCAGATATGAAGAACGGCTCTTTGAACCCCTCTTCTAAAAGATGCCAATTCCAAACACCAGATATTGTTGCGGCTAAAATACCCATTACAAACAAGAATATCTCTAATTCTTCCTCGATTTTTTTAACAGAAAAGGGAAGCGTTAAAACTAATATAGCTATCGCCGATAATCCCGCAGATTGTAATATGGAAAGTTCCATTTTTAACTCCTATTGGTAAATTATATCATTTAATAATTTGTTATATAAGGTTGTAGAAAGTTCAATATATAACCGATAATAACAATTCCTAAAAACACTATCCCAAAAAACATGCCGATAAGTTTTAGATTCATCACCCGTCTTAAAATTACTGCTTCCGGAAAACTTAATCCTGAAAAACTCATCATAAAGGCGAACGCAGTACCAAGTGCTACCCCTTTTTTGAATAGTGCGATTGCGATAGGAATTACGGCGATACAGCTACCATACATGGGGATTGCGATAAGAGTTATGATTATCACATCGAACGGCTTTGTTAGTTCTGTTAGATGTTCTATCGATTCTCTCGGTATAAAGTTATGGATTATCGCACCAATTCCAACACCAAGCAACAACCATTTCCAAAGTTTTTTTACAATATCTTTTACTTCTGATATCGCAAAATTGTTTCTATCTTTTGTTGTTTTTATTTCTGGTAGAATTTGTTCGCCTTCGGGTGCAAAATCCATTTCGAAATGTTTTTCGACGCCAAGTTTATCCAAAAACAATCCGCCAGCAACACCCATAGCAAGACCGAGCGAAACATAGATTAATGTTATTTTTACCCCAATCATTCCGGGCATTATTGCGACAACATATTGATTGACGAGGGGGGATGTTATTAAGAACGCAAACAAGGCAGCGACTGGCACTCGCAACTTAAACAAACTTATAAAAATAGGGATAGAAGAGCAGGTGCAAAAGGGGGTTATAGCTCCGAAAACCGCAGCGAAGAAAGATGCCAAAACCTTATTGTTTCCACCAAGATATTTTCTTAATTTATCCTCGGGGACATAGGTGCGAAGAAAACTTAAAACATATATCATCACGACAAGCAAAAACAAAAGTTTTATACTATCGTAAATGAAAAAGTTAAGAGTATGGCCTATCGCACTTTCATGCGAAAAACCAAGCAGATGAAATGTAAATAAATCTACCAATCCCTTCATAATAAATCCCTATCTGTTTAATAGCAAGAATCTTTTTTTTCTTCTTTTTTGTCTGTTTCGCATTTAGTATCGCAACAACAAGGTTTTTTACCTTTTTGTTGCATACACTTATCAATTTTTTTGAATAGTTTTTTTATAAAATTCATTTCTCCTCCCCATTAAAATATATTAAAAATTAATCCTATACCCAACAAAACAAGCAATATCCCAACGATTTTTTGACTATACAAAACAAATCTTGGGTGATGCCTGAAATAAGAATAAGCTCTGTTTCCAAAGAAACTTATTATAATAAACGGAAGACCAAGCCCGATCGAAAAAGTGAACAACAGTGCCGATGCTCTTAAAGAAGTTTCTTCGGTTATAGCTAAAGCCAAAACACCAGCAAGTATTGGTCCGATACATGGACTCCAGCCGATTGCAAAAAGAAAACCGATTATAAACGCACCAAAATATCCACTATGGATTTTTTTATAGTCAAAATGCTCATCTTTGTCTAAAAATTTTAAATCTATGATTCTTAAAACGTGTAATCCGAAAATTACGACGACTATCCCAGCTGTTATACTAATATAATCACCATATTTTGCAAATGTGTCGCTCAGATAAAAAATACCCGCACCTAATAGTGAAAACGCAGTCGAAAAACCTAGCACAAAAATAATAGTTGTTATTTCTAATTTGTGATGAACTTTTTTATCTTGAGAAAAAATTTGTTTTGAATTTATCCCCGAGATAGCACCAAAAAAACCTATTGCAACCGGAAAAACACATGGCGAAAAGAATGATAATACCCCAGCAATAAAAACAGATATAAACTCTAACATTTCTTTTTCCTTTTATTTAGCTGACACAACAATAGTCTTTGGTTTTTTTACTTTTTTCCATTTTGAATCTGCTATATCTTTTACAGCTTTTTTCCAACAACCCTGTGCTTTTAACACAATTTCTGCAACCTCTCTGACCGCACCATGTCCGCCCTCTAATTTTGTTATATAGTGAGAATTCTTTTTTACTTCAGGTACTGCATTTTTTACAGCACATGCGAGTCCAACTTTTTTTAATATAGGTAAATCGATTAAATCGTCGCCGATAAAACAAACTTCTTCTGGTTTTAGTTTTTCTCTTTTTAGAACTTCTTTTAATGGCTCATATTTTGATAAAAACCCTTCAAAAACATATTTCATTCCTAAAATTTTTGCACGATGTTGTGCTGTAGCAGATTTTCTACCAGTTATCATACCAGTGTTTATTCCACAATCTTTTAGAAGCAATAAACCTAAACCATCACTTGCACTGAAGCTTTTTAGTTCGGTGAGCGTGCCATCTCTCATCGGGAAAAAATATAGTTTTCCGTCGGTCATAACCCCATCGACATCCGTCAAGAAAAGTTTAATTTTTTTTGCTCTATCTATTATTTTTTTAGGCGTCGTCATTTCTATTGCTCCTTTTTGAAGTAAAAATCCATTGTTTCTTTTAACCATATTTCTAAATTTGAAGATTTCCAGTCAAATGTTTTTTCTGCTTTGCTGATATCTAACACGTAGTCACCATGATTATAGTATGGTGAAAATTTTGCAAAATCGTATCCATCGTTCTTAAGTAAATTGTACGAAATATTTTTTGTGTTTGCCTTTTTATTTAATAGTTTTGCAGATAATCCTACAAACTCTTTTAGTGTTAATGTTTTGCTATCGCCAAAGTGGAATGTTTGTCCGATCGATTTTGCAAAATTTTCACAAATTAAATTTAATGCGCGGACACAATCTAAAACATAGATATATCGTCGATTAAAGTTCCCACTATCTGGCAAAACAATTTCTTCATCATTAATAATTTTTTGCCAATAAACAAAAGCTCTGTTTTTGGGATCATTCGCACCAATAACTATCGGAAAACGCAGTATCGTATATGGAAACTTAAACTCTTTATGTGCTTTTTTGAAAACATCTTCGGCTTCCAGTTTTCCACGACCATAGGGTTCGGTTTTTTCTTTGTCTTTCTCAAGAATTTCTGACATTTCTTCTGTGTATGGAGATTTTGCTCCTTTCAAAACCAAGTGAACATCGCCAGTACTCACAAAAACCCAGTGTCTAGCATTGTTCCTGAATAAATCAACTGCAAGCTGAGCCTCTTCTTTTGTGAAACAGATATTGTCTAAAACAATATCCCAATTTTCTTTAGCGAGAGGATGTAGGTCTTTTTCAGAACCACGATATCCCTGAACCTGCTTTATTTCTCGAGGCAAATCGTTTGCAGGGCTTTTCGAAAACACAACAACAGAATGCCCATCTTTGAGCATTTTCAGAGCAAATTGTTTGCCGAAAAATCTTGTGCCACCTAATATTAATACTTTCATTGCGTATATTTTATAAAATATAATTGATAATATGAATAGCAAACAATTTTCTATGATAAACAAACCGAAACACGGCAAGTTCTTTTTGATAAAAGTGCTTGTGGTTGTTTTCGTTTTGATGTTTGCAGTTGTCGTTGTTTATGATAGAGTATCTACATCTCCGGTGGACTCTAGCATAGCATTGAAACACTTAAAATTATTTTTGGCTGAAAAAATGCAAAAAATTAAACCTTATTTCCCCACCCCAAACAAAAAAGGAGAATAAAATGTTAGATATTAAATTATTAGAACAAGATTCTAAAAAAATAAAAAACTTACTTTCGTTAAGAAATCCAAAACTAGTCAATGTTATCGACGATATATTAAAAAAACAAGAGACATATAAAAATAAATTAAGTGAAGTCGAACAATTGAGAACTCAAAGAAACGATATTTCAAAAAACATACCAAACCTCAAAAAAGAGGGCGAAGCTGTTTTCAAAAAAGCGATGAAAGAAGCAAATAAAATAAAAGAGATGCTTCAAAAGAAAGAAGAATCTGTTTCGTCATTAAAAAAAGAAATAGAAGCGATTTTGCTGAACATTCCAAACACTCCTGATATCACAACCCCAAAAGGAAAAACTGAAGAACAAAACAAAATCTTACGAGTTGTCGGCAAAAAGACAAAATTTAAATTTAAGACAAAAGATCATCACGAACTTGGCGAAGGATTAGATATTTTAGATTTTGAGGCAGGAGCACGGCTTTCTGGTTCAAGATTTGTCCTATTAAAAGGTGATGGTGCAAAACTGGAACGAGCATTAATTAACTTTATGTTGGATATCCATATCAAAAACGGGTATATGGAGATTTTTCCACCACTTATCGTCAATAAAGATGTTTTGGTTGGAACGGGTCAGCTTCCAAAATTTGAGGAAGATATGTATAAATTTACACATAGTCCAGAGCAATATTTAATCTCAACTTCTGAAATTCCGTTGGCAAATATGTATAGGAAAGTCAGATTGCGAGAAACCAATCTTCCAAAAAAATTCACCTCGGCCACCCCTTGTTTCAGAAAAGAATCTGGTTCTTATGGAAAAGATACCCGTGGGCTTATACGAAACCATCAGTTTGATAAAGTCGAACTTGTTTGGATTGGCAAGCCAGAAGATTCCATGAAAGCTGTTGAGGATTTAACAAAACATGCGGAAGAAGTTTTGAAAATATTAGAAATTCCATATCGTGTTACACAACTATGTGCAGGTGAATTAAGTTTTGCATCGGCAAAAACTTTTGATTTAGATGTTTGGATGCCGGGCGAAAATAGATATAGAGAAGTTTCATCTTGCTCCAATTGTACAGATTTTCAAGCGAGAAGAATGGATACGCGTTTTCAGGTATCAGGAAAAGGAACGCGTTTTGTTCACACCTTAAATGGAAGTGGAGTTGCTGTTGGTAGATTGTTCGCAGCAGTTCTCGAGAATAATCAGCAAGAGGATGGGTCTGTTTTGATACCAAAAGCATTGATGAAATATTTTGGTAAAAAGAAAATAACACCAAAGAAATAGGAAAAAAAATGAAACGATTGGCAGGAATTTTGGTCGCAACTATTCTTTTATATGCTTTTATTGGGGTTGTTGCTAAAACATTAACTTGCAATGCTACGATAAATCAAATGTCTGAAACCTTTATGACCCACGTATATAATTTCGAGTTTGATAAAGCCAGAACAGATATTGATAAAATAGAAATTAAGTTTAAGGGACATCCTTTTGTTTTGTTTGCAGATCTCCTTATAGATTGGATAAATTTTACAGAGGGTGGAGATAAAGAGCTTTTTAATCGTAAGATTTTTGCAAGGAAAGTAAAATATGCTCGCGACTATACCAAAGAGTGGGTTAAAGAAAACAGAAAAGATCCAAATGGCTATCTTATTTTAGGTGGGATATATGGGTTAAAAGGGAATTACGAGCTTTTAGTACATGATTTTATTGCTGCATATTTTGATGGCAAATCTGCGGTAAAATATATGCGTCAAGCCCTAGAGATCAAACCAGATTTATACGACGCTTATTTTGGAATTGGTTTGTTTGAATATTATACAGCGACCCTCCCATCTGTGATAAAAGTGTTGAGTGTTTTTATTTCAACAGGTGATGCTCAAAAAGGGTTTGATCAAATTACAATCGCAAAAGAAAAAGGCTGTTTTTCAAAACAAACAGCAACATTGGTTTTAATCAGAATACATTTAGATGAGAAAAGTCCTTTTTTTAATGCAACAAAAGCAAAAAAACTTATCAAAGAATTTGAAAGAGAACATCCAAACTATCCAAAAGAAAATTTTAAAATTTCAGATAAATATAATCTTTAGGGTCTATTTTATCCCATAAACTTCCTTTACATTTTTTGTTGTGATATCAGCAACTTGTTTTGTTGTGATATTTAAGATGTTGGAAATAGTTTGTGCTATTTCGGGGATATAGCTCGGCTCGTTTCTCTCGCCTCGCTTACTTTGTGGTGGCAGATAGGGACAATCAGTTTCTAAAACAATATTTTCTATTCCGATTTTTTTAATTGTTTCGCGAAGTGGCTCGTTTTTCTTTCCTTTGTATCCAATGATCGCGTTAACACCAATTAAAAAACCCAGTTTGGTCGCACGCTCTGCATCTTCAAGTCGACCAAAAAAACAATGTAATATACCTTGAAATTTTTTTGCGAAATTTTTCGCCTTATGATTTTTTTCTATCAAATCTAACAAGTCTTCATATGCGGAAAAATCGTTTTCTTTTGGTGATTTTCTGCAATGCAAAACTAAAGGCAAATTCGCAATATTAGAAAGTTCTAACATTTTCACAAAAACTTTTCTCTGAAATTCTTTTGTTGCATTACTATGATCATAATCTAGCCCAATTTCGCCAATTGCGACAACTTTTGGGTTTTTTAAAAGTTTTTTTAATCGACTTTCTTCGGCTGATGAATATAAATCTGCATAAATGGGGTGAAATCCTAGACAAGCATATATATTTTGCGGATATTGTTTCGCTAATTCTATTGCTGGTTCCCATTCTTCAGGAGTACATCCAATTTCTACTATCAAATTGACGCCTGCCTTGACAGATCGCGAAACAATATCCGCTCTATCTTTATCAAAGGCATCGTCGCCTATATGTGCGTGTGAATCCGCTAATATTAATTTACCCATATATACATTATATAATGTGCCGTTCAGGGTGTCAAAGTTAGCACTCTTGACAAGACTTTGACAACTTTGATAAAATATAGTTATGCGAGTATTAAAACCAGAAATAGCAAAACAGCGAGAAGAAAAAATTTTACGACTTATTATCGAGGAGTATGTCAAAACCAAGCGACCAATTGGATCGGAACATTTATCTCAAAAAGGCATGCAAGATGTGTCCAGTGCTACAATCCGAAACATAATGAAGCGGTTGGAAGATAAGGGCTATTTATATCATCCACACACCTCTGGTGGCAGAATTCCCACCGACAAAGCATATAGATTTTATGTTGATTACTTAATCAAAACACAGCAAATGGCTTCCAAAGAAAGACAAACAATAGAAGAAGAATATGGCGATAAAGTCGAAGAGCTTGATACAGCGATGATACAAACCTCAAAAATGTTGGCGATGTTGAGCAAATCAGCTGGATTTGTTTACACGGCAGATATGCAAGAACAATGTGTGACAAGGGTAGATTTTATCCCAATCGCACCGGGTCATATTTTGGTAGTTTTGGTGACAGAATCTGGGCAGGTCAAACATTGGACAGTCCGATTAAACTATGTAATTTCACCAAGCCGATTAAGAATTTTGAGTGCATTTGTGAACGAACAAATCAATGGTTTACCATTCAAAGAAGCACAAAGAGTTTTATGGGAGTATATGAATTCCGGACATAATGAATTGGAAGATGTAGCGGATTTAACAAGACGAGTTCTCGAGGATATGCAAACACAAACATCAAAAGAATTACATTTGGAAGGATTGTCGCAATTGATAGAAACCGCGACAAAAGAGGATTATGAAGAATTAAGAAACACAATGCGTGTTATCGAAGAACGCGAAAAGTTTTCAAGTATGTTAGAAGAACGAATGCAAGATTTCAGACAACTAGAAACAGCCAAAGTAAATATTTCTATTGGTTCAGAAAACGAGCTTGCCGAACTCAAAAATTTGAGCATAGTTTCATCTGCATATAAAGTCGGCGACAAAGCTATCGGAATGCTTGGTATAGTGGGTCCAAAACATATGGAATATAATCGGATGATATCGATTGTAAATTTTGTCGGCAATATGTTTGAAGAGGTTATCAATAAATGGGAGAATCCATTATTAGAAGAGGATAAAGATGAGTAAAAAAGAAAAGCAAGAGCAGAAGCAAGATTTTTATGACAAGTTTTTAAGAGCGAAAGCGGAATTAGATAATTATAGGAAAAGAGTAGAGAAAGAAAAACAAGATTTGATGCAATATTCAAAAGAGGATATTTTGCAAAAACTTCTTCCGCTTTACGATATAATTTTGAAAGCAGAAATTGAAATCAATTCAGACAAAGATGAAAAAACCGAACATGAAAAATTAGAGAAAATCACAACTGGTTTGAATATGGTTTTTGCTGAATTCACAAAACTATTTAAGACAGAGCATATAACGAAAATGGATGTCTTGAATAAACCTTATAATCATGAACAGCACGAAGTATTGACGACAATCCCAACGGAAAAAGAAAAAGACGGATTGGTACTGGAAGAGATTGAAAAGGGATTTATGATAGGCGACAAAGTTTTAAGGACGGCAAAAGTTGTTGTCGGAAAAACAAAATAAACTTCCAATTTTGGAAATAAAAATTTAAAAAAACAAAAAACTTTGAGATGATTTTTTGTTTTCTTTGCGATGACTAGTCCATTCAGCGAATACTGCGAAGCAGTAGCGGGACTTTAGGAGCAAAAAAACAAAAAAGCACTCAAAAGAGGAGATAAAAAAATGAGTAAAATAATAGGGATAGACCTAGGAACATCAAACACGGCAGCGGCCGTGATGGAGGGTGGAAAATCCACAATAATACCCTCGGCAGAAGGGGCAAGTATTGGTGGTAAAGCATTTCCATCTTACGTAGCATTTACAAAGGACGGCCAACGTTTAGTCGGTGAGCCGGCAAGACGACAAGCGGTCGCAAATCCAGAAGGAACAGCAACTGCATTCAAAAGAAAAATGGGTGAAAGCACAAAAATAAAATTAAGAGACAAAGAATTCACGCCACAACAATTGTCTGCGTTCGTGCTTCAAAAAGTTAAAGCAGATGCCGAATCATTCCTTGGTGATAAAGTCGAAAAAGCGGTCATAACCGTACCTGCATATTTTAACGACAACCAACGCCAAGCAACAAAAGATGCTGGTAAAATCGCAGGGCTTGAAGTTGTCAGATTGGTCAACGAACCAACCGCGGCAGCATTAGCTTTTGGTATCGACAAAACCGGAAAAGAGCACAAAATTTTAGTGTTCGATTTAGGTGGCGGAACTTTGGACGTAACCATCATGGAAATGAGCAAAGAAGGAGCGTTTGAAGTTATATCGACGTCAGGTGATACAAAACTTGGTGGTACTGATATGGACGATGCTCTTATTAAATGGGTAATCGACGAGTTCAAGAAACAAGAAGGCATCGATTTATCAAACGATGCGACCATACAACAACGATTAAAAGAGGCCTGTGAAAAAGCAAAGATTGAACTTTCCACAACAATGGAAACGGATATCAACTTACCATTTATCACAGCTGATGCAAGTGGTCCAAAACATTTAACAATGAAGCTTTCACGAAGCAAATTGGAAACATTAGTTGAAGATATTGTCAAACGATGTGATGAATCAATCGATAGAGCGTTGAACGATTCAAAATTGTCGCCAAACGATATTGATAAAATAATTTTAGTTGGTGGACCAACACGAATGCCTATTGTTCAAAAATTTGTTGAAAATCATGTCGGCAAAAAAATTGAACGAGGTATCGATCCAATGGAATGTGTGGCAAATGGTGCGGCAATTCAAGCAGGGATTATCACAGGCGACGTGAAAGACGTTTTGCTTTTAGACGTAACACCATTATCGTTGGGTATTGAAACACTTGGTGGTGTATCGACGAAATTAATCGAACGAAACACAACTATACCTGTAAAAAAACAGCAAGTATTTTCAACCGCAGCTGATAATCAACCAGCCGTTACAATCAATGTGTTGCAAGGTGAAAGAACTCAAGCTAAAGATAATGTGCCACTTGGTAAATTTGATTTAGATGGAATCCCACCTGCACCACGAGGTTTGCCACAAATCGAGGTTACTTTTGATATCGACGCGAACGGTATTTTGAAAGTATCTGCAAAAGATATGGGCACAAATAAAACTCAACATATCACAATTACTGCACCGAACAAATTGGACGAAGCAGAAGTTGATAAATTTGTTAAAGATGCAGATAAATATGCTGAAGAAGATAAAAAATATAAAGAAAATGTTGAAGCCAAAAACGAAGCTGACACACTTGTTTATTCGACTGAAAAAGCATTGAAAGAGCATGGTGATAAGGTATCACAAGAGGATAGAGGAAAGATTGAACAAGCAGTTGCTGATTTGAAAGAAGCGTTGAAAGGTGATGATACAGAAAAAATCAAAACAACGAAAGAAGCATGTTTGACTGCATCGCAAAAGTTGGGCGAAGAGATATATAAGGAAGCTCAAGCGAAACAGCAACAAGCACAGCCAAATGCACAAGGCGAACAACCAAAAGCCGAAGGCGACAAAAAAGATGATGTTGTTGATGCGGAAGTTGTTGAAGAAACAGCTGAAGAAAAACCTGAGGCTGATAAAAAAGAAGAAGATAAAAAATAAATAAAAATTAATTGTCATCCTGAGCGAAGTCGAAGGATCTCAAAATTATGAAACAATATTATATTTATTTTCTAACAAACAAAAACAATAATGTTTTATATATAGGTGTCACAGGAGATCTTGTTAAGAGAATATGGGAACACAGAAACAAGTTGATCGATGGTTTTACAAAAAAATATAATTGCACAAAACTTGTTTATTATGAGCACACAGAAAGCATTAATAGTGCGATAGAGCGAGAAAAACAACTTAAGGGTTGGTTAAGAAAAAAGAAAAATGGATTAGTTGAAAAAATAAATCCAAAGTGGGAAGACTTAAGCAAAGAATTTTTAGATTAGTTATAGCAGAGATCTTTCGACTACACTTCGTTTCGCTCAAGATGACAGAATATTTTTTGGAGATAATTATGGGCAAGAAAAAATCTGGTAATCCGTTTGGACCGAGCAAGGGTGGAAATACGGGAAGCATAAAGGGTGGGGCGAACGCACCGTTTGGGAAACAGCGACCACGAAAGAAGCAGTAAAAAATTCTCCCTTTTGTAAAGGGAGCCGACACGAAGTGCGGAGGGTTTTAATATTTTGTCATTGCGAGGAGCATTAGCGACGTGGCAATCTAAAGATCCTGAAACAAGTTCAGGATGACAAAAAAAAACGAAAAAGCACTCAAAAGACGAAGGAAACAAATGGCAAAAGAAGATTATTATAAAACACTAGGCGTTGCGAAAAACGCTAGCGATAGCGAAATAAAATCCGCTTATCGAAAACAAGCAATGAAACATCATCCGGACAGAAACCCGGGGAACAAAGACGCCGAAGAAAAATTTAAAGAAGCTAACGAAGCGTACGAAACCTTGTCGGATAAAAATAAACGTCAAATGTACGATCAATTCGGACACGATGCCGCTCAAGGTCGTGGCGGATTCGGCGGAGGCGGAGCAGGACAAGGTTTTGGCGGATTCGGTCAAGGCGGTCAAGGTTTTAGCGGTGCAGGATTTGAAGATCTTGGAGATATTTTTGGCGGAATGTTCGGAGATATATTTGGAGGGGGACGTCAACAATCTGCTCGCCAACGAAATACCGGTGCCGGTCTAAAATATCGTGTGAACGTTTCGCTCGAAGAAGCGTTTAGTGGTGTCGAAAAAACAATCAAATATAGCAGAATAGATCAATGCGGAACTTGTTCCGGTTCTGGTGCGGCAAAAGGTTCAAAACGAAAAACCTGTACGCAATGTAAAGGCAGTGGAACTATCCAATATTCGCAAGGATTTTTCAGTATGCGACAAGCATGTCCAAAATGTGGTGGCGAAGGTTCAACCGTCGATAAACCATGTAAAAGTTGTGGTGGTAATGGACGTGTGAAAAACATTAACCAAGTAAAAATAAAAATTCCAGCAGGCGTAAGAAGTGGGGTGCAATTGCGAGTTCCAAATGGCGGAGACGCCGGACCAAAAGGCGGAAGTTTTGGCGATTTATATGTCGAAATTTATGTCAACAAACATAAATATTTTGAACGTGATGGTGATAATTTGATTTATCAAACAGAAATACAATTTCCACAAGCCGTGCTTGGCGATATTGTTGAAGTGCCAACTATCGACGGGAAAAAAGTCAAATTTGAAATTAAAAAAGGCACGCAACATAATCAACTTTATTCGATAAAAGGAAAAGGTATGCCACATTTGGGATCAAGGTATCGTGGAGATATGTATGTACAAGTTTCGATTCCGGTACCAAAAAAATTAAACAAAGAACAACAAAAATTGATGGAAGAATTTGGCAAAACAATGGGTGTCGGTGCGGGCGAAAGTAAAAAGAAAAATATTTTCGGACTATAAATGAAAAAAATATTCATTAAAACTTTTGGATGTCGAGTTAATCAAACAGAAAGTCAGTATTTTTTGGAAAATTTTGAAGCTATCCACAACATTTCAATAACAAATAATTTTACAGATGCGAATTTGTGTATTTTGAATACTTGTTGCGTAACGCATAAAGCAGAACGAGATGCGAAAAAGTTTATCCGACAAATTCTAACCAAAAATAAAAAAGCAGAAATAATTTTGACGGGCTGTTGGGCTGTCGTCAATAAAAAGGAAATTCAAAAAGAGTTTCCTAGCTTGAAAATTCTAAATAAAATCGAAATTTCAAAAAAATATTTTAATAAAAAACCTGACTGGTCAGTGAAAACACATAAAGGACATAGTCGTGCTTTTGTGAAAATTCAAGATGGTTGCGATAGTTTTTGTAGTTATTGTATCGTCCCTTTTGCACGTTCTAAAAAAACTTCAAAACCGCTAAAAAAAGTTGTCGCAGAAATTAAAGAAATTTTAGAAAATAATTTTTATGAAATTGTTTTGACTGGAATAAATATCGGAAATTATAAATGTCCCAACAGCAATGCAGATTTACCAGATTTGATAAAAGAAATTGTTAAAATTGATAGAGAATTTAGGATTAGATTGTCCTCGATAGAAGCGTATTCTATTTCTGATAAATTAATCAAATCTGGTAAATCTGCTAATCAAAAATTTTGCGATTATTTTCATATCCCATTACAATCAGGTTCGACAAAAGTTTTGAAAGAAATGAATCGAAAATATGATACGAAATATTATGAAAATATTGTCAAAAAAATTCGCAAAATTTTTGGTAAAAATACTGGCATTTATGCGGATATAATAGCTGGTTATCCAACAGAAACCGATAAAGATTTTCAAGATTCAATCAAATTTATCAAAAAACAAAAACTATCCGGTTTACATGTTTTCAGTTTTTCAGCTAGAAAAGGAACAAAAGCATACAATCTAAAACAGCTTCCAGCTAGCACAATCACGAATCGATCAAAAAAACTTCGCGAACTTGATAAAGAGCTTCGCCAGAAATTTGCAAAATCATTAATTGGCACAAAACAACAAATTTTGGTTGAAAAATCAGGTAATGGAATCTGTGGCAATTTCCAGCGGGTGCAAATTTCTGGCAAAAGCACAAAAAAAGGTCTAATAACCATCAAAATATCCAAATCCAGCATAATGACTATTCAATAATAACTCTATATTTAGTATAATTTATATATACGATGAGCGTAAAAAACACGGATTTTTCAATATTAATAATGACGGCTGGTAAAGGGATTAGAATGAGATCCAATTTACCTAAATCGTTGCAGATATTGGCAGGAATGCCGATAATAGCTCATATTTTGCAGACGGTTCAAAAGCTAAATCCTAGTAGAATAGGGGTAGTTGTGGGTGAAAAAAACGGGTTATTAGAAAAAACAATCCGAGAGAATATCAAGAAATGGTCTTTGAAAAGCAAAATAGAGTTTATGGTACAAAAAAAAGCCGATGGTACAGCGACGGCAGTCAAATGTGCTGGCAAATTTCTGAAAAAGCACAAAAAAGTGTTGATACTTTGTGGCGACACTCCAATGTTCGAACCAACAACACTGCTGAACTTTAAAAAAGATTTCATCAAGCATAAAGTATTGTGTTCGGTTTTGACATCACATACGGATAACCCACACGGTTATGGCAGAATAGTGAGAGATATGCGAAAGAATGTCAAAAAGATTGTGGAAGAGGGTGAAGCGAACACAGAAACAAAAAAAATAAAAGAAGTTAATTCTGGAGTTTATATTTTTGATACAAAAGCACTGCTTTCAACTCTTGATAAAATAAAAATGAATCCGAAAAAGCACGAATATTATTTGACAGATGCGATAGAACTTTTACATACGAAGGGAAAAATAAAAACCTTTATAATGGGGGATTTTAAGCAAGCTATGGGAATAAATTCAAAAAAACATTTAGCACAAGCTGAAAAAATTTTAAGACAAAAAACATTAGAAAAACTAATGGACTCAGGTGTTGTAATAATCGATCCTGAAAACACATATATCGACGGGAAAACAAAGATAGGTAGAGATACAATAATCCAGCCGAATGTGTATATAGAAAATAGCACAATCGGAAAAAATTGTGTCGTAAAAATGGGTAGTTACATTGTTGATAGTAAAATCGGGAACGGCGTGCAGATTGGTCCATACGCTCATTTAAGACCAGAAAGCGATATTGGTGATAATGCAAAAATTGGTAATTTTAGTGAAATAAAAAAATCGAAAATCGGGACTGGTTCAAAAGTTCCGCATTTAAGCTATGTTGGCGATAGTGTTATTGGTAAAAAAGTGAATATTGGAGCAGGGACAATAACCTGTAATTATGATGGCAAAAACAAACATAAAACGATAATTGGCGACAATGTTTTTGTCGGTTCAAATGTGAATTTTATAGCACCTGTAAAAATAGGCAGTGGAGTAAAGATAGGTGCTGGCTCGACCATAACAGAAGATGTGTCCAAAAATAAACTTGTGATTGCAAGAGCAAGACAAATAGAAAAAAAGTCTAAAAAATAAGAGGAAAATATGGAAAAAAATAATTGTAAAAACCGAAGAATGAGCAGACTTTGGGAATTAAAAATTTTTTCTGGAAATGCACACCCAAAACTAACCGAAGATATTTGCAAAGCACTTAATATGGATACAAGCAAAAGCAAGGTAGAGTGGTTTTCAGATGGTGAGACAAATGTGAAAATTTTAGAAAGTGTTCGCGGCAATGATTGTTATATTATACAGCCAACATGTAGTCCAACAAACCAAAACATAATGGAACTTTTAATAATGATGGACGCACTTAAAAGAGCATCTGCATCAAGGATAACAGCAGTTATTCCATATTTTGGATATGCTAGAGCAGATAGAAAAACTCAACCACGAGTGCCGATAACAGCAAAATTGGTTGCGAATTTAATCGCAAAAGCAGGTGCAGACAGAGTTATGGCGATAGATTTGCATGCTGGTCAGATACAAGGATTTTTTGATATTCCAGCAGATCACCTTCAAGCAAGACCGGTCTTATTAGACTATCTAAAGAAAAAGAATATTGAAAAGATTACTGTCGTATCACCAGATGTTGGTGGCGTGGAGCGAGCAAGAAAGTTTGCCGCAAGATTAGATGGACATCTTGCGATTATCGATAAAAGACGACCACGACCAAACAAAGCAGAGGTTTTCCACGTAATCGGTGATGTAAAAGATAGAAATTGTATTATTATAGACGATATTGTCGACACAGCAGGCACAATAAAATTAGCAGCAGATAAACTCAAACAAAAAGGTGCTAAAAAAATATATGCTGCATGTTCACACGGTGTTCTTTCAGGGGACGGGATAAAAAATGTGGAAGAGTCCAAATTGGAAGAATTAGTCATAACAGATACCTTGCCAACAGACAGAAATTTAGGTAAGAAAGTAAAAGTTTTGTCCGTTGCCAAAATATTGGCAGAGGCGATAATAAGAAATCATAGAGGCGACTCTATATCAGAAATGTTTATGTAAGAATTTATAGGAGAGAGAAGTAAAATGGATAATATTAAGATCACAGCAGAATTAAGAGAAAACATAGGTGTTAAAGGTGCGTTAAGTCAAATAAGAGAAGAAAGAAAAATACCGGCCGTAGTTTATGGTACAGGTAAAGATTCTATTTCTATACAAGTATCAGAAAAAGAGTTTAATGAAGCTCTAAAGCTCGGTAGCAATACAATCATAGATTTAATATTACCAAGTGGAGCAGAAAAAGTTATTGTAAAGGATATTCAATATGATGCTGTTACGGATAAAATTATACACGTAGACTTTATAAGAGTTTCAATGAAAGAAACAATCGACGTTGAAGTACCAGTTGTATTAGAGGGCGAAAGTCCGGATATTAAGACACATGGTGCTATTGTCGACCATATTTCAAGGGTGATAAATGTAAAATGTAAGCCAACAAATATTCCACACGAAATAATTGTGGATATGACAAAGCTCACAATTGATGAAGCATATACAGTTTCAAAACTTAACCTTGGCGAGGATGTTGAAGTGTTAGACGATGGTGAAAAAATCATCGTTCACTTGATAATACCAAGACAAGCTGAGGAAGAAGAAAAACCAGCCGAAGGCGAAGAAGGTGCTGAAGGCGAAGGTGCAGAGCCAGAACTTGCAGATCAAAAAGGCAAGAAAGATGAAGAAGGTAAAGAAGGTGGCGATGCAAAAGAAGGCGACAAAAAACCTGAAGATAAAAAAGACGCTGGTAAAGATAAGAAAGAAGAAAAGAAATAGTAGAGGAAAAACAGGGGAAAGCTTCCCCTCCCTTTTTTCGCTTCGCGATGTGTTTTGTTAACTCTCCCTTTGGGAGAGGTCGACTAATCAAAATGATTAGCGGGTGAGGGCTATGTTAAAAAAAACAATTCTGTTTGTTGGATTAGGAAATCCCGGTGCTAAATACGAGGATACAAGACATAATATTGGCTTCAAAGCACTGGATAAAATTGTTGATGTTTTTCAAATGTCTAAAGATTGGAAAAGTTGGCAAAATGGACAAGCAGAATATATCAAAACGGAGTTTTTAGACAATACTATTTTCTTGTTAAAACCTTTAACATATATGAATTTATCGGGCAAAGCTGTATCGAGCTTTGCCCGATTTTTCAAAATAAAA
>CAYPLD010000004.1:0-24172 GCA_964411485.1 uncultured Elusimicrobiaceae bacterium
TTTTGAAACATTTACCCTCACCTTAATCCTCTCCCTATATTTTAGGGAGAGGAAACAAAAACTACATAAATATAAGTAGTGCGGCGATTGCTGTTCTCAAGTTGTTCGCCATGAACCCTGCAATCATTGCTCTTAAACCAAGTGCTGCGATATCCTTTCGTCTTGACGGTGCTATCCCACCGATACCCGCAATCTGAATTCCGATACTTAAAAAGTTAGCAAATCCACATAGTGCATAACTCAAAATCAAGCCTGTTTTAACAGACATTGCACCGGGATTTTTCATAATTTCAGCGAAATTCAAATAAGCCACAAATTCGTTCAACACGGTTTTTTCACCGAGTAATCTACCGGCTTCTACAATTTCGTTAGACGGAACACCAAGCAACCATGCAATCGGTGCAAAGGCATATCCAAAGATTACTGATAAACTCATACCCTGTATTCCACCAAGACTGAATAACCAACCAACAAGTCCGTTTGCAAGTGCAATTAAAGCCATAAATGCGATTAACATTGCACCGACATTTAATGCAAGTGTGAGACCCATTGTTGTACCGGTTGCAACTGCTTCAAGTACATTATGATTCGGATCTTTATATTTCATTTTCAAACTACCAGCAGTTTTTGGCACTTGAGTTTCGGGGATAATTAGTTTAGCCATAACAACACCTGCAGGTGCTGCCATTATTGACGCAGCCAATAAATGTCCTGCGATATTTGGGAAATATCCTTTCAACAAACCTATATATGCTGCCAAAACGCCACCTGCGACAGTCGCCATACCGCCGGTCATCACACACATAAGCTCGGATTGGGTCATATCCTTAACATAAGGTTTGACTAAAAGCGGTGCTTCTGTCTGACCGATAAAAATATTAGCCGATGCCGACAAACTTTCTGCACCAGAAATTTTCAAAGTTTTTTTCATGACCCACGCAAACCCATAAACGATTTTTTGCAAAATGCCGAGATAATACAAAAGTGCCGTCAAAGCTGAAAAGAAAATTATTGTAGGTAAAATTTGGAATGCAAAAAAGAATCCCATATGCCCGGGCTCGCCGTGTGGAATGGCTAATGCACCAAAAATCATCTTTCCACCTTCGTATTGATAGGACAGTAATTTGATGATTACATCATTCAACCAAACAAATACTTGTTGACCGGCACTAGTTTTCAAAACTAATACGGCGAAAAGTATCTGAAGTCCCATACCCCAAGCGATTGTTCCCCAATTGATAGCTCGTCGATTATTACTCAAAAGCCAACCGACACCTAGAAAAAAGATTACACCTGTTAGATAAATTAGATAATTCATTTTCTCCTCCACATTTTTATGAAATCAGACTTTCATATTCTACATAATATTTTTGAAAAATGCTAAAATATTCTCAAATTAGGTTTAAGGGAGAAAATGTATGAAAATTGTAAAACTTTTAACATTAGCATTATTTTTGAGTATATCCGTTTTTTCTTTTTCACAAGAAAAAGAAAAAACGGAGGTTATAATAGAAAAAGAAACATTGGAAACGGTCGAGCCAGTAGTGGAACTTCCAAAAGATTTAGAATATTTGGAATTTTATAAAAGGAAAGTTCAAATTTCAAACAAACAAAGTGCATCGGATATATTAAATAGTATAGATACTTGGGAAAAAGTATATCCGGAAAGTAATAAAAAGGAAGTTGCACTTATAATTAAAGCTGATATTTATATGAAACTTCGCAAATACGATTTCGCTTGTATGAATTTGATTAATCACAGATATTTTTATCCAAATTCTGTTTATTCTCTCGAGATAAAAACCTATTTAGAAGATTGTGTAAGCAAACTAAACAAAAAACTCGCAGTAGACATAATGTACATATCACAAACGCCAAAGTATACAGAAGAAATTGCGAAATCACATTTTTATCTTTTAGAAACACTCTCAAAAATTGCACCGAAACATTTATATAAACCATTAAAAGTTGAAATAGAAAATTTCCTAGCGGTTTATCCAAATTACGAACGTGATGATAAAATGGAACTGCTCTTTGGTGATTTACATCGCGAAAATCGAAATTATAAATCAGCTGTGATGCAATATGAAAAAATAATACCATTTTATCCTGATAGTATTTACAAGGCGGCGTCGCTACGATTGTTAGGCGATATTTACGCAGCGGATTATAAAGATAAAGAACAAGCATTTATTTTTTATCGACGAGTAATAAATGAATATCCAAATAGTGTCGAATTGCCGACTGCCTACAAACACATGGCAATGGTGGCTCAAGATATGAAGGATTATGACATTGCTTTACAAGTTTATGATGAAATTATCGAAAAATATAAAAGCAATGATGAAGCGTTATTTTCTTATGAACAAAAGTTCAATATTTACAAAATCACAAAACGATATAATGATGCTGTAAATGTTTTGGATGCTGGTTTTGAAGCGTTTTCATCTGATCAAGAAAAAGGTGTGAAATTTTTATTACAGGCAAGTAATTTTACTGAGATTTATACGAAAGACTTGCATGCTTCGACACAATATTTGATAAAAATTACAGAGACATATCCGTCGTATTATGAGAATCCAAAGATCACTTGTGAGATAGCACAGAATTATGAGAAGTTGAAAGATTTGGATAGTGCATTAGTTTACTATCAAAAAATTGTGAACAACTATTCATTGAGCGGATATTTCAAAAAAGCACAAAAGCGGATTAAAAAAATTACTGGTTAATAAAATGAGTTTCCTCTCCCTTTGGGTCGTGGACACAGACTCTGCGAGAGGATTAAGGTGAGGGCTATGTTTCATTGCTTATAAAAATATAAAAAAACAAAGAAGCATAGCCCTCACCCTTACCCTCTCCCAAAGGGAGAGGGAGTAAAGGAAAAAAATTATGTATAATGAAAATATGAAAAATAAAAAGGCATTTACCACACACAGCTGTCGTTCTGAGCGACTGAAGGGAGTCGAAGAATCTCTGTCTACAGTTCACACTAATAATTTGAGATCTTTCGACTACGCTCAAGATGACAAGAGTGTTAAAGGATTTACATTAATTGAACTTTTTGCTAGTAGTGCTCGTACTTGTAATTGGTAATCAAATTTTAACTGGTAGTTTTCCGTTGAACTTTCCTTTTATTATCTTTTCAGATAATGCGTTCGCAGAATATTTTGTTATTCCATAAATCGCTACAACATTTTTAGCGTTTGGATAGTATTGTATATCATAAGGACTCATCAAACTTACAAAAATCACTGGCTTACCTAACTTCAAAAGTTTATTGATGTATTTCGTCTGACTAGACACTGGTCTAGTAGATAATTGAAAACTTCCAACAATGGACACATCTGCATTTTGAACACATTTTTTTGCTCGAGTATAATCCTTATAATTAGGACGAACAAACGCATTATAATAATTTAATTCAAAGTCGTTTTCTAAAAATGGTTTCTTGAAATTTGTCAAAAACGAACTGAACCGCGACGGTACAAAAAATACGCTACAAACTTTTGGTTTTTTACCGTCAACTTTGAATTGTGAAAGTGGTAAAATGTTCTGTTCGTTTTTGACAAGCGTTACTGATTTGTTTGTCAAAGTTTGAGCAGTTTTGTCATAAACTTTATCTATTTCATAGCCGTTTAATTTATCCCATTGATGATAAAAAAGCTGATTTTTCGCCGATATAATTTTTTTCGCTGCAGAACTTAATCTTTGTTCTGAAATTTCCGTGCCGATTAGTTCTTTTAATTTTCTAAACGTTTTTTCGGGATTATATTTTCCGACTATGAGCATATCAGCACCTGCTTTTAATGACAATGCCGACGCTTCAATGTGTCCATTATTTATTGTCGCACCTTTCATATCCAAGCTGTCTGAAATTACTATTCCCTTAAATTTCATTTGTTTTTTTAATAAATCGGTCATTATTTTTTTACTGAATGTTGCGGGTTGTGTTTCGTCTAAATTTGGATATACCACATGTGCACTCATCACACCAGCGACATCGGATTCGATTGCTTTTTCAAATGGATAAAGATGTTTTTTAAGTTCAGCACCCTTTATATTACTATAAGGTAAGGCGTAGTGAGAATCTTTACTGGTATCGCCGTGACCGGGAAAATGTTTCGCAACTGCTAGCACTCCGGCTGATTGTAGTCCGTTGATAACAGCTGTCGACATTTTTGCAACATTTTGATAATAACTACCAAAACTGCGAAGTCCAATTACTGGATTATTTGGATTTGTGTTTACGTCCAAAACGGGTGCGAAATTTATATTAAAGCCAGCTCTTTTTAGTTCTTTTCCGGCTAAATAAAATAATCGAGCGGTGTTTTTTGTGTCGCTAGATGCGGCGATTTGCATATTAGTCGGAAGTTGTAAAAGTCCAAGCGTGACTGGTGTAAAAACGGTGCTACCTTCATAATTTATCGCTATCAAAAGTGGAATCTTTTTTGGACTCTTCATAGCCCAACCTTGAAGTTTTTTTATGAGATTTTTTGTTTCATCAAAACTATAACTGCCCCATAAAATTATGACGTTTCCTATTATCCCTTTTTTTATTGCTGATTTATATTTATGTGCATTGTCGATGTCTATTGGATACATCAAAAGTTGACCCAATTTTTCCTCGTTAGAAAGTGTTTTGACGTTTATTGGTTTTTCGAGATAGGAGATATTAGTTTCTGCGTTCAAATAAACAGAAACTAATAATATTACGAGGAAAAATTGGGTTATTTTTTTTATCATTTCTTATTGTTCTTTAGAGTTTCAAATTGACCTTTTGGTTTGTTTTTTTTGACATTATTCCAATTGAAAATTTTACCATTGATTGCAACGTATACTCCACTTGGCATACTTTGCACAAAACTTAATGCACTGCCTAGATTAAAAAGTCCGTCGGAACTTCCAAATTTGTAAGGTATCATAGCACCTGTTAGGATTATCGTTTTATTTTTGAGCATCGCCAAATTTTTACCTAAAAATTTGGCAGTTTCAGACATAGTATCTGTGCCGTGGGTAATCACAATCTTTTTTTCTTTAGAAGTTTTACAAGTGTCCAGAATTTGTTTTCTATTTTTTTCTGTCATATGTAAACTATCTTTCAAGGTTAGTACTTGTAGTCTGATCTTGAGTTTACATCTACCAAGTTTTAGCATTTCTTTTATATGTGTTTTTTTGAAATATAATTCACCACTAATTTCGTTGTATTCCTTATCAAAAGTACCGCCGGTCGCCAGAATTTTTATTGACATTTCTAAACTCCTATGTATTTTCTATAATTATGTATAATGATAATTATATTCTAACATAAACGAGGGTCGACATATTAATATGACAGAAAAAACACGAGTAAGATTTGCACCATCTCCAACCGGATATCTACATATAGGTGGCGTGAGGACTGCATTATTCAATTATCTTTTCGCAAAAAGCACAGGCGGGACATTTGTTTTACGAATCGAAGATACCGACGAAGCTCGTTCAACAAAAGATTCTACCGAAGCCATTTTCGAAGGTATGAAATGGTTAGGTTTGAATTGGGACGAAGGACCATACTATCAAGCAGAGCGAGCCGATTCAGGTTTATATAAAAAATATATCGACCAATTATTAAAAGAAGGTAAAGCATATTATTGTTATTGCACACCCGAGGAACTTGACGAATCAAGAAAGCAAGCGATGAAAGAAAAACGACCGCCGAAGTATAGTGGTAAATGTAGAAATTTATCAGACGCAGATAAGAAGAAACTTGAATATGAGGGCAGAAAGCTGACAATTCGATTCAAAATGCCAGAAGATGGATTTGTAGAATTTGATGATTTAGTTCGTGGAAAAGTAAAATTTAAAAATAATACATTAACAGATTTAGTGATTCAAAAAGCGACGGGATATCCGACATATAATTTTGCTGTTGTTATCGACGATGCTCTTATGAAAATGACCCATATAATAAGAGGCGACGATCATATATCAAACACTCCATCACAATTAAATATTTATGACGCATTGGGTTTCAAAAGACCTGTGATGGCACATTTATCGATGATACATGGGTCTGACGGCACAAAACTTTCTAAACGACACGGAGCGACAAGTATTGTGGAATATAAAAATCAAGGATATTTGCCAGAAGCGTTGAAAAATTATTTAGCTTTACTTGGTTGGGCGACAGCGGATAGTCAGCAAATTTTTGCTGAAGGCGAATTGGAGAAAAAGTTTGATATAAAAGGTTGTCAAAAAAGTCCAGCTGTGTTCGATAATGTAAAACTTTTATGGATGAATGGAGAATATATCAGAAATTTATCGATTGAAGAATTGACCGAACTTTCAATGCCTTTTATCGAGGAAGCAGGGTTTGATATTAGCAATTTTTCACTAGAAAAATTGCAACAGATAATCAGTTTGGAACAGGAAAAATATAAAACTTTAAAAGAAATACCAGAGCTAATAAGTTTATTTTTTGAAGATATTAAATTTGAAGAAAAAATTTCAGATAAAGTACTTGTTAGGGAAGGTACAAAAGAAATTTTGCAAGAAATCCTTGATATATACAAAAGATTGCAAAATTTCTGTGAAAAAGAGCTAGAGCAAAACACGAAAAAATTTATTGCTGATAAAAATCTAAAAGTGGGTCAGGTATTTCAACCACTTCGAGGTGCGGTGTCAGGGAGAGCGAATGGTCCTGCTCTTTTCAAAATGATAGAATGTCTTGGCAAAACAGAAACTATAAAACGATTAGAAAAAGCGATTTTAATATCAAAATAAAAGGAAAAAAATGAAGTATTATATTTTTAGTAACACAGACATTATTGGTCCTTTCAAACCAGAGGAGCTTTTGAGTCGTTCGGATTTTCTACCTACAACTCTTGTTTGCCCAGAGGATAAAATAGATACCGATGAGCAATGGAAAATAGCGATAGAATACGAAGATTTCAGATCTTTAGAAGATCTTACCGAACAAGAAATAACTCAACGTTTGGAATACACTTTAAAAGAAAAAATGGATGTTGATACTAAAACAGAGGTAAAAGATATAAAAGACGAGATAGAAAAAAAATACGACAAACCCCAAGTTTCTAATAATAGAAAAGTAAAACATCCGACCACCTTAAAAATAGCAAGAAAAAACAATAAAAACTTTTTCACTTATATAGTAATACCCATCATTTTGGGTGTTATTTTGATATTCGGGATATATGTTTACGATCAATATGTTCCAAAAAAAGCGGTACCCAAACCAGCTGTCAAAAGCAATGTGGTTGTACAAGAAACAAAGAATTTACAGCCAAATAATGCTAACATATCAGAAGAAATAAAAGATATAGTATCCTCTTATTATTTAGACACAAACAGAGGAACGGTTGGTGAGTGGTTTAAGCGTTTATTTAGTCAAAACATAAAAGATGGATATGTAGAAAACTGGCTTGTGGAACATTTATATGAAAATATTTATGTGGTTCAATATCGTCTGACCAAACCAAGAAAAGAGCCGATAGTTTACATATTTGAGATAGATTATAAGGATAAAACTATAACAAGTGCATTAAATAATGCTACTATTGATTTGTTATCCGGAATATAATTTTTTAATTTTAGTGGAGGTTTCAATATGGCTACGATGGAAGAACTTTTCAAAATAATGAAAGCGAAAAATGCGTCGGATTTACATCTCACAACTGGTGTACCTCCGATACTACGTGTGAACGGAAAACTTTATGCAACTCCTTTTGATCCTTTGACTCCAGAGGAATCACAAAACTTGATTTACTCTATTATGACTGAAGATCAAAAACAACGTTTTGAACAACATAATGAACTAGATTTTGGGTTCTCGATGGAAGGAATGGGACGACTCAGAATAAATATTTACAGACAAAGAGGTGCGATGGGTGCGGCTATAAGGTCTATCCCGTACGATTTCAAAACTTTTGAAGAACTTCATGTTCCAAAAATAGCATATGATTTGATGAATTTGAATCGTGGATTAGTTCTAGTTATTGGACCTACTGGTTGTGGTAAAAGTACTACGCTTGCTAGTATGATTAATTATCTTAACGAGAATAAAAATTATCATATAGTGACTGTTGAAGATCCTATTGAGTTTGTTCATACTCATAAAAAAAGCATTGTGAATCAGCGTGAGATTGGTAATGATACGGAATCGTTTCAAAATGCTTTAAGACATATTTTAAGACAAGATCCAGATGTGATTTTGGTTGGTGAGTTAAGAGATTTAGAGACTATCCAACATGCATTGAATGTGGCTGAAACAGGTCACTTGGTTTTAGCGACACTTCATACCAGTGATGCTTCACAAACAATCAACAGGATAGTTGATGTATTTCCTCCAAACCAACAAGAACAGGTTCGGGTGCAGTTGTCGTTTGTATTGCAGGGTATAATATCGCAACATTTGTTAGAAAAGGCAGATGGTAAAGGAAGAATATTGGCGACAGAAGTATTGATAACTAATTCTGCAATAAGAAACCTCATAAGAGAAGGTAAGATAGAACAAATCGCAAGTGCTATCCAAACTGGTGGTGATATAGGAATGCATTCCTTAAACCAAAGTTTAGTGGATCTTTATTTGGATAATACTATTAGCTATCAAGAAGCTCTTGAAAGATGTAGTGATGTGGCAGATTTCAAGAAGTATTTGCAACAGCAAGTTGGCAAAAAGAAATAGTTTTACATCGTCTTTTGAGCGAGAATTTTGTCAAAGGCAGGCTCGAATACACGGGGGATAAACCCCACTCAAGGTATTCCACGCCTGCCTTTTTCGCATTCTCATCTGGGGCGTCGAGGATCTCGACCAAAATACTCGTAAAACTAATAAAGTTTAATCTTATAAAAAACACATCAAGCCACCAAAGAATGGCTTTGAGTGTTTGTAGTATAAATAAGTTATTTACAAAAAAATCAAAATCGGATACAATATTTCCAAGTCAATTTACTTTTGGCAAAGAAATTTATAAATTGACTTGGAAACTTTTCTTAAAGTTTTTAATATTTCTTTTAATTTTTAATAGAAGTTTGCAGATTTTACTAGAAAGACGAAATAAAATTATTTATAAAGGTAGTAAGCTCGACAGCACCCTTCAGCCGATACCATACATGGTCCTACTGCGTCTTGTGGAGTGCATTTTTTTCCAAACAATTTACATTGATTAGGTGTAATCTTTCCTTTTAGTACATCAGCACACATACAACCTTTTGGTTCGGGAGTTTGTATATCAGGAATATCAAATTGTTTTATCGCAGAAAATTTTTGATATTTTTTTTTAAGCTCTAACCCAGAATTTGGGATTATTCCAAAGCCACGCCAGTAAACATTTGCTGGTTCAAAGACTTCAAAAATTTTCTGCATCGCAAATGAGTTCCCACCATCTTTTACAACATTCGAATAAGCGTTTTCTATTCTCGGAGTTTTGTTGTTTAGCATTTTTAATAAGCTCAAAATACCGAGCAAGATTTCATCTGCCTTGAAACCGGTGACCGTTGCTGGTTTTTTAAATTTTTCTGCTATAAAATTAAAATATTCAGGACCAGTGATGACGGAAACATGCCCGGGTAATAAAAATGCATCAATATCATTCTCTTGAGATAGTATAGCGTCCATAGCTGGTGGTACAACTTTCAACATATTCAACACAAAAAAGTTTTTTATATTTTGTTTATCAGCTTCTTGGATAGTTTCAGCAAAAGCCGGTGCAGTTGTTTCAAATCCACATGCTATCAAGACGATTTTTTTATCAGGATTTTTCTTTGCTGTTTCTAATGCTTGAAGGGGTGAATAAATTACATCAACTTTAGCACCTTTTAGTCGTGCGTCGGACAAACTGCCTTTGCTACCCTGAACTTTGAGCATATCGCCGAAAGTGGCGATGATTACATCACCACTTTCGGCAAGAAAATGAATCTTATCGATATCACCTGCCGATGTCACACAAACAGGGCAACCCGGTCCAGACACCAGTTCTATATTTTTTGGAAGCGTCGGTGCTATTGCATATTTCAAAATGGAAGCGGTATGAGTACCACAAATTTCCATAATTTTTATATTTTTGGGTAGCAATTTCGCTTCGTTATTGATGAGTTTTTGGATTTTATTTAGCATTTTCAATCTCGTCGAAACAGGCCAGGGTTTTGAGTGCATCTTTTTCTTCTACGATTTCGATAATAAAACCGGCATGGACTAAAACATAATCATCTTTTTTAGTAGCAGGTTTTAGTCGAGTACTCGCCTCGACTTTTGTACCATTAAAATCCACGATAGCTTTATCTTTAATAATATTTTCTATTTTTCCGGGTGTGGCTATGCACATAAAAATTCTCCTATAAATACATTCTATTAAACATTTGACAACGATTTCCAGTAAGTTATAACATATAAACTATGGATTGTAAGGTAGAACAAAACAAAAAAAATTGCACATGTAAGCATGCTTGTCCTAGAAAAGGAATCTGCTGTGATTGTGTAGCTCACCATAGAAAGATGGGCGGTTCACCTGCTTGTCTAAAATAAAATCAATAGGAGAGAACATCAATGTCAAAAAAAGCGATATCAACGAAAGAAGCACCATCGGCGATAGGACCATATAATCAAGCTGTCGAGGTCAACGGATTTATATACACTTCAGGCGTATTACCAATGGATAAGGTAACAGGAGAAATTTGTGGCGGAGATGTAATATCTCAAACAAAATTGATTTTAGAGAATCTTAAAGCAATATTACAAGCAGAAGGTTTGACTTTAGATGATGTCGTAAAAACGACAGTTTTTATGACTGATTTATCATCTTTTGCAGATATGAATGAAGTGTATGCAGAATTTTTCAAAGGATTTCATCCAGCACGAAGCACAATACAAGTTGTGGCACTTCCAAAAGGTGCTTTACTCGAGATAGAAGCTATTGCATATAAAAAATAAAAATATTGGGGTTTAGGTTTGGGGTATGCAACAAAATAATTTTACAGATTCACATCTATTAAAAAACAAAAGACGATGTGGCGTGTTAATGCCATTATTTTCTATGCGTTGTGGCCGTTCTTGGGGAATAGGTGATTTCGATAGTTTACTCGAAACTGCAAATTATTACAAATCTTTGGGTGTGAGTATAGTTCAAATACTTCCTATAAATGAAATCGCGATAAACGAAACCTGTCCATATACTGCTTTGAGTGCTTTTGCACTAGATCCCATCTACATATCGGTTGAAAATGTCGAGGATATAAAGAACAATCCAGAAACCTTAAAATTGATAGAGACATTAAAATCTGAAATAGAAACTCTCCAAAATTTGGAGAAGGTGGATTATCGTAAAGTGAGGGATTTGAAGTATAAAGTTTTGCTTGATGCTTTCAAGAATTTTGTAGTAAAAGAATATAATAAAAATACAAATCGTAGCGAAGAATTTAAAACTTTTTGTAAAAACAATCATTACTGGCTTGAGAGTTATAGTATTTTCAGAGCATTAAAAGAAGTCAATAAGTGGACTAGCTGGACCGAGTGGCAAGAAAATTATAAAACTTTTGAGCCGTCGAAATATACAGACTTTGCGAAGGAAAACGTGAAGCTAATATTTTTCTTCAAGTATCTGCAATGGATTGCATATTCTCAATTTTTAGCAGTAAAAAAAGAGATTAACGAAAACGGCATTTATATTTTTGGTGATGTACCATTTGCACTTAATCTTGATAGTGCAGATGTTTGGGATCATAAAAATACTTTTGATACATCTAAAGAAATTGGTGCTCCGCCGGATCAGTTCACTAAAAAAGGGCAACGTTGGGGGCTTCCGCAGTATAACTGGCATCATATGCAAAACAACAATTTTGCTTGGTGGGTGAACAGAACAAAAAATACAAGCATGATATATGATATTTTTCGGCTAGACCATGTAATAGGTTTTTTCCGAACTTGGGTATATAATAACGGTGATGAAACTGGTCATTTTGATATTCAAAGTGAGCCAAAACAAAACGAACGAGGCACAAAGTTTTTGAATATGATACTTGAGAATAGTCATAAATCTTTAGCAGTTGCAGAGGATTTGGGCGTTATCCCAGATAGTGTTAGAACAATTTTGAAAAATCTAAAAATTCCGGGCTATAAAATAATGCGTTGGGAACACGATAATGGTTTTTACAGAGAGCCAAAAAATTATGATCCGATATCGCTTGCCTCATTATCTACACACGATACTGATACTCTCAAAACGTGGTGGAATACTATGTCTTTGAAAGAGCGAAAAAATATTTGGGAGATGATATCGGCAGAAAAAACTGATGGAAATATTCCGTTTTCTGGTGAGGTCCATGATAAGACATTAAAAAGATTATTGAGCTCAAACTCTAATATAGTGATACTTTCTGTGCAGGATATTTTTGCTATGGAAGATAGAATAAATATTCCAGGTGTTGTTGACAGAAATAACTGGACATTCCGTTTCCCTTATTCTTGCGATAATTTTCCAGAATATATGAGTGAAAGAGTTGCTATCTTGAAAAGTCTTATAACAAAAAATAACCGCATTTAGTAATACGGTTATTTTTTTGCTAATTTTTTATAAATTCAGTTTTAGATAGTATCCATGAAATAACAAACATCTATTCCTTCGCTAGTTATCTGTATACAGGTTATACTTCCGTCAGCATAAAATTTCTTAATTTCATAAATACCTGATCCATCTTTTCTTCTAACTCCAGAAATGTATGTTGTCGTTAATGTATATCTAAATTTGGAAGTGTCAAGGGTACTAGAGTTTACTACAGTTGTGTTTTTTAAATCTATACTTAGATTATTCCATGTGGTAGTAATTGCATTTCCTCGCTCAACCCTCACTTTTTGTGCACCATATGCGTCATCCATTAATTTCAAACCTTCTATTAAATTAGTTCTTTCTACACTTTTCTTATATTTTGGAAGTGAGATACCTGCTAATATTGCAATTATCAAAGTTACTACTAAAAGTTCTATTAAAGTAAATGCTTTTTTATTCATTTTATTTCTCCCCTAGAAATATTATATAATATTGTATGGAAGATATACTTTATTCTAATAATTTATTTGACTAAAAGGTTTTAAAAACTGCCCCCAATTCTGCGGGCAGTTTTTTAATTTACGGAGGAAATACAAAATGGCATTTTATATAGGGAAAGATAGAGAGGCAAGGAGAACATACGGTTTTGACGAAGTCGCATTAGCACCCGGTACACTAACCATAGATCCAGAGGATACTGATGTTACTACACATATTGGTAAGTATAAACTTCCGATACCACTTTTAGCGTCTGCTATGGACGGGGTCGTAGATACAGAGTTTGCAATTGCGATGGGCAAACTGGGTGGACTTGCAGTATTGAATTTAGACGGTATCAATACAAGATATGACAATGTTAGAGAAATAACAAAAAAAATATCTGATGCTGATAGTGAAACGGCGACAAAATTGGTTCAACAACTTTATAAACCAGAAATTAGGACAGAATTGATTACTAAAAGAGTGAAAGAGATAAAAGAAGCAGGAGTTTTGTGTGCAGTATCTTGTATCCCACAAAATGCGACTAAATTTGGTCCAATTGCGAAAGAAGCAGGTTGTGATATTTTTGTAGTTCAATCGACGGTGATAAGCGTGAATTTCAAATCAAAAACACATGAAGCGTTGGATTTGAAAAAGTTTTGTAAGGATATGGAAATTCCAATAATTGCTGGAAATTGTGTGAACTATAAGGCGGCATTGGAACTTATGGAAACTGGCATTGCAGGGTTATTAGTGGGTGTCGGACCGGGAGCAGCATGTACGAGTCGAGGAGTTCTTGGAATAGGTGTTCCACAGGTTACAGCGACGATTGATTGTGCAGTTGCAAGAGATGATTTCGAAAAGAAAACCGGAAAACGAGTTGCGATAATCACTGATGGTGGTATGACATGTGGTGGTGATATTTGTAAATCAGTCGCTAGTGGAGCTGATGCTGTGATGTTTGGTAGTGGGTTTGCAAAATCAAAAGAAGCACCGGGTTATGGATATCACTGGGGAATGGCGACACCACATGCGAATTTGCCAAGAGGGACTAGAGTGAAGGTGAATGTCACCGGCACGTTGGAAGAAATTTTATATGGTCCGTCGAGATTAGATGATGGATCGCAGAATTTGGTCGGAGCATTGAAAACCTCGATGGGTACGATGGGTGCTGAAAATATAAAAGAGATGCAAAAAGCTGAATTAGTAATCGCACCTGCGATTAAAACCGAAGGAAAGTTATTCCAAAAGGCACAAAAAATCGGAATGTGCAAATAGTTTACTTCGTCTTTTGAACGAAAACTTTGTCAAAGGCGAGTTCGAATACACGGGGGTGAAAAAGCCCCACTCACAGTATTCCACGCTCGCCTTTTTCGCGTTTTCATTTCAAAATACTCGCAAACTCCGTTCTTATTTCAAAACTGAAAGTTTTATGTTTTCCATTTTGTCATTGCGAGAAATTTTATAAAAATTTCGTGGCAATCTCATTTTTTCTCCCTTTTTCAAAAGGGAGATGGACGGCATAGCCGACAAGAGGGATTTTTTTTGTATAATAAAATTAACTCAAAAAAAGGGGGACAAAATTATGGGATGCTGTAATTCAAATGACGACCAAAAAGTTTTCTGTGGGAAATGTAATTGTTCTTATGATAAAAACAATTGTAAAGACGGAAAATGTCCAAAATGTGGTTGTGATGTAAAATGTAGTTAGGTTAAGTTTTTGAATAGCTCTGAAATTTGTTTGTGTGTTTTAGGACAGATAAAGTTTGGAGCTATTTCATTTAATGGCTCTAACACGAATTTTCGTTCATATACTCGAGGGTGAGGGATTTTGAGATTTGGTTCGTCTATAATCTTATCATCATAAAAAATAATATCTAAATCTAATGTTCTCGGTTCATTTTTTTGAACCCTCGTTCGTCCTGCTTGTTTTTCTATCTCTAAAAATTTTTCTAGTAGTTGTTGGGGGGAAAGTTGCGTTTCAAAATATAAAGCACCATTCGTGAAGTCGGGTTGATTAATATTTCCCACTGGTTTTGTCGTGTAATACTTTGAAATTTTAATGATATTTCCAAATTGCTTTATATTTTGAAACGCTATTTCAAAATTATTTTTTACATTTCCAATGTTTCCGCCAAAGGCTATCAATACTTTATGCATTTTCTATTTTTTCCATTATCTGTAAAGCTTCTTTTGTTTCTTTTACGTCGTGAACCCTAAAAATCTTTGCACCTTGTAAATATGAATGACAAACGCTTGCCAAACTGCCATAAAGTCGATTTTCAGGCGTTGAACCAAGAAAACTTTTGCGACTTGTCCCTATCAATATTGGACAATCCAATTTTTTTAACATTTTTAGATTTTTAAGAATCTCAAAATTCTGCTCTTTGGTTTTTGCAAAACCAATTCCGGGATCAACTATGATTTTTCCAGTATCAATACCAAATTTTTTACACTCTTTTATTTTATTTTCAAAAAATTCATAAATTTCTTTCGTGACATTTTTATAATCGGTCATTTGTTGCATCGTTTCCGGTGTGCCACGCATATGCATCATAATTATCGGCACGCCTGTGTTTTTTGCGAACATCATCATTTTTTCATCTTTCAATCCAGTGATATCATTCACAATATCAGCACCTGATTCTAAACACAGGCGTGCTGTTTCATATTTATAAGTATCCACACTGATTAAAATGTCAGGATATTTTTCTCGGATAGCTTTTATCAAGGGTACGATTTTTTGGATTTCTTCTTGCTCGCTCACAGGTTTTGCATTAGGACGACTACTTTCAGCTCCGACGTCGATAATATCAGCACCATTTTCTATCATTTTACTTGCCTGTTCCAAAGCAGTTGCTGTGGTATTATATTGTCCACCATCGTAGAAAGAGTCTGGTGTAATATTTAGAATACCCATTATTTTTATATTGTTATCGAACAATTTTGATACTTTCATTTTTTATTTATGTTGAATGAATTGTAAAAACTCTTGTCTCACTTCTGGTTGCTCAAAGACGCCCCTCAAGGCGGATGTTACCATTATCGCATTGTCTTTTCGGACACCACGAGATGATATACACATATGTTGAGCTTTACAAACGACCATCACGCCTTGAGGGGCGAGATGTTTCATTAGACTATCGGCTATATCGGCACACAATTTTTCTTGAATTTGCAATCGTCTTGAGAAGATATCAGCCATTCTTGCGAGTTTTGATATCCCAATTATTTTTTTATTTGGAATATATCCGATACTGATTGTTCCAAAGAACGGCAAGAAATGATGTTCACAAGTGCTATAAAATTCCATATCTTTTAAGATGACCATTTCGTCGCAAGTACCTTCGATGAAAGTTTTTAGGACACTTTCTGGTTTTTGTTTATAGCCACTGAACATTTCTTTATAGCTATTGAGCATTCTTTTTGGAGTTTCCTTTAGACCTTCTCTATGTGGATTATCGCCGATATGTTTGATAATATCTTGTAAAGATTTTTCTATTTTATTTTTAGAATTTTGTGAAGTTGAACGCTTAATTTTATTTGCGGGTTTCCGTTTATTATTTTTAGGCATTTGTTTATATGCTCCTTTTTGTTATCTTGAGGTTGTATGTATATCAAAGTATTTTTTCCTGATTGTTTAATGAAATTTTCTATTTCTTTTGATGTTGCAGTTCTGTTTATTATAATTTTTATCTCATCAGCTTTCTTCAATATTTTTTTGTCGAACTTTTTTTTAGGTGAAACAGTCAACCAATAGACTAAATTTCTGTTAAAATCTTTGTATCCGTTCGTTTCTATATGTATATTATATCTTTTTTTATTTAACACTTTTAAGAGGGGGCTTAAGTTTTGTTCTAATGGTTCTCCGCCCGTCAAGATGATTGTTTTAGTCGAATATTTCGCGATTTTTTTAAGAATTTCTTCGCTATTTAATTTGTGATTAGTTTTTTGAGCGTATTTTGTATCACAAAAACTACAACCCATTTTACAACCTGAAAATCTTAAAAAAATCGCACTTGTGCCAGTGAAAGCACCTTCGCCTTGTATCGAATGGAAAATCTCGTTGATATTATAAATAATTTTTTTATTTTTTTGCGATTGCACAGGCATCTTCACTTTCCCATATTTCTAAACTTTTCAAGGTCAGATCTTTTGGTGCAAGGAGTTTGCCAATTTTTACAAAGTAAAAATTGGCTAAATTTTCAGCGGTTGGATTTTCAACGATATCATTCAGTAATATATGATCTGGTAAAACATCGTCTAACAATGTTTTTAATTTCTTAAAATCGTAAACCATACCATCGTCTTTGATATCACCTTCTATGACGAACACGGCTTCCCAAGTATGTCCATGCAGTGCTTCACATTTACCTTCATAATTTGGAAGTCGATGTGCTGAATTAAATTTTCTTTTTATTTTCAAAATCATATTATTTTTCCTCTTTTTTTAAGATTCTATCCAAATAGAAACCTGCCATCACTAGATAAATCACAAAAGCGAACGGTATTTTGAATTGAAGTAATGTGCTTATAAGACCGAGTAAAAGTATCGGTGTTACGAGATATATTGACCATTTATAAATCTCACCGCCACTTACATTCATTCGTCGGAAAGAATTGATTATCAATCCTAACAAAAATATACATATCGTAAAAAATATCATTTTCAAAATGGTAAACATTGCCATAATTGTTAGCATAAAAGAGAGTATCCCTTTTGTTATGCTATCGATATTATTTAGCAAAATTTTTGATGTGATTTCAAAATTAAAATCAATTTCAGGCATATCAGAAACCTGCATTGTATTATTATGTTTCAGAACATAGAATTTATCTTTGGTTACATACGCGGCTATGTTATTTTCTTTCATTTCGTCGATATTTATTGGTTCAGTTCGACTTGTATTTGCTAAAATCATCTCTTCATCATGTTCTAACATTATTTGTTTCCAGTTTTTTTCTAATCGAACATCATTATCTTTATTAATTATAACCGCTATCGGTTTACCGTTATTAATATTCAATATTCCGTCGTTAAAAATGACCCTCGGCATATTTTCAGCATGTTTATTTATGTAATTATTTACTTTGGGTTTGAAAACTAACGTCGTTGCAATGGATATTATCACCATATACAATGCAAACAAATATACTGAATACAAAAATGCTCGCCAGACGGATTTTTTTGCTATTTCGTGATAAAAATTTAGATTTATTATTGCCTTGATAGGTTCTTTTAGCATTTTGTATCTCCTATTTATACTTTTTTATAAAATCCTTTTTGAATTTTACAAAATTTTGTTTTCGAATTTCTTTTCTTGCCCTCTCCATAAGTTGTATCAAAAATCTGATGTTATGTATAGATAAAAGCCGATGACTTGTGAGCTCTTTTGATCGAAACAAATGTGATAAATACGCTCGTGAATAATTTTGACAAGTATAACAATCACAATTTTTATCTAATGGTTTATTTTGAAGGCGATACTCATTGTTTTTTATGTTTATCTTGCCTTGACTGGTAAAAACCGTCCCATTTCTTGCGACACGGGTTGGAAAAACGCAATCGAACATATCAACACCTCGCTCGATACATTCCAACATCTCTTGCGGTGTGCCGAGTCCCATAAAATATCGTGGTTTATCCTCTGGAAGATTGTCCGTGACAACATCAACAGCACGATTCATATCTGCATTTTTTTCGCCAGTTGAAAGCCCACCGATACAATAACCGTGAACCTTTTGACTCGCAATATGTAATGACGATTCTTTTCTTAAATCATCAAAAGTTGCACCTTGTGCGATTGCAAATAAAAGTGGATTTTTTACTTCAAAACCTGATTTTATTTTCTTGATTTTTTGCTTAACTTTTTTATGATAATGTTTGACTGCTTGTTCGGTCCATTTTTTTGTTATGTCTAATGCCTCTCGAGATTTCTTTTTAGTAATTGGATTTTCCGTGCAAACATCTAATGTGACGAAAATATCAGACCCAATTTTTATTTGGCTATCAATCACATTTTGCGGAGTGAATAAATGTTTACTGCCGTCGTGATGACTGGTAAACTTTGCTC
The DNA here is from genome assembly GCA_964411485.1 of uncultured Elusimicrobiaceae bacterium. GTDB lineage: Bacteria > Elusimicrobiota > Elusimicrobia > Elusimicrobiales > Elusimicrobiaceae > Pseudelusimicrobium. The sequence goes on from CAYPLD010000004.1 coordinate 19,094, forward strand.
CTTTGTCTGATATTTTCGTCAGATCAGACAAACTCCAAATTTGGAAACCACCGCTATCGGTCAAAATGCTACGCTTCCAGTTCATAAAATTGTGTATGCCTTTTAATTTTTTCAAATTGTTAGTGCCGGGACGAAGATAAAGGTGATATGTATTTGACAATAAACATTCAGCACCGAGATTTTCAAGATCTTGACTGGTCAATGCTTTGACCGTCGCTTGAGTCGCCACAGGCATAAACACAGGGGTATTTATCACTCCGTGTTGCGTGTAAAGTTTCCCAACACGAGCTTTGCTTTTTTTGTCTTTTGATAATATCTTGAATGGTGTTATCATAATAATATCCTATAAAATTAGCATTGCATCGCCAAAAGAGTAGAACCGATATTTTTCTTTGACTGCTTGAACGTATGCGTTGTATAAAAAGTCTGTATCACCCAAAAATGCCGATGCTAAACAGATTGGAGTGCTGTCAGCCAGATGAAAATTGGTAATAAGACAATCAATCACTTTGAATTTGTATGGCGGATAAATAAATAAGTTGGTATCTTTTGCACCGCTTAAAACCTCGCCTTTTTTATCAGGGTTTGCGAAACTTTCAAGCGTTCTGACACAAGTTGTACCGGTTGCGAATAGTTTACCACCGGATTGTTTAGTGATGTTTATAATTTGAGCTGTATTCTCGTCAATCACTGCGAATTCGGGTAACATTTGATGTTTTTGAGGCGAGGTTTTAAGCGGTTTGAAAGTTCCAAATCCGACATGTAATGTGACCTCGACAATTTTCACACCTTTTTGTTTTAATTTTTCTAATAAATTTTTTGTGAAATGAAATCCAGCTGTTGGTGCGGCTATCGAACCAGTTGATTTTGCATAAATTGTTTGATAATCATCTTTATCTGCGTCTATTTTTGGATTTTCTCCACTGATTTTTCTAGCTTTTTCAATATAAGGTGGGAGTGGCATTTTCCCATGTTTATCGGCGTATTCCAAGATATTTTCTGTGTTAAATTCCATAAAAAATTCATTGTCTGATGTTTTATCTAAAAATTTTCCAACAACGCCATCTTCGAAAAATATTTCTGTATTTGGTTTGTAATCCATTGATAAAGTTTTCCATATTTTTTTGTCAGAAGTCGGTGCAATAAGTAAAACTTCAACTGCTCCACCAGTCTTTTTCTTACCCAAAATTTTTGCAGGAAAAACTTTTGTATTATTGATAACTAAACAATCACTTTCATTAAAATACTCCAAAATATCTGCAAAAATTTTGGATTCTATTTGCCGATTATCTCGTCGTAGTACCATCAATTTGGAACTATCTCTCGGACTAGCAGGTTTTTTAGCTATCAAATTTTCTATTTGTAGTTTTGTGAATTTTTCGAACATATTATTTTATCTTTGTTATTTTAGATCCCGGATAGTAATGAAGTACGATTTTTTTATAATCGATACCATCTTTAGCCATACCATGAGCTCCGTCTTGACACAATCCAGCTCCGTGTCCATATCCCTTTCCGACGAACATATAGCCGTTAGCTACTTTACTTACACCAGTGAACTTACAACTTTTCAATTTACTTGCACCGATTGCTATTCTGAAACTATTACAAGACACATATTTCGTTGTATTTGTGGTTTGGATTTTCAAAGTGGTTGTTCTGCCTGATTTATCTTTATCTTGGATTCTCAAACTTTTGATTCTACCTTTGATATCAAGATTTTTCAATGCTCTATTAATTTCCGAATTATTAAAAGTTCTAGACCATTGATAACTTTTAGAATGTCTATCGTGTTTACATTTATTTCCTTGTAGAGGTTTTGGTGCATCTTTCATCCATGGTGGATTTGAACTTTGTCCGCCACAATTAGCATGATAATAAGTATAAAAAGTTTTACCTTGATATGTTAAAATTTCACCTTTAGTTTCGTCGACAGCACGTTTAATTTTGCTACTAGGATTCACACTTGAACCATAGACTTGATCCCGTGTATCTGCATATAATTCAAAATTCTTTTTTTTGCGATGTTTGATAGTTTCAAGTGTATAAGTTCGAGCTGCCACTGCTTGAGCTTTCAATGCTTCAATATGCCAACTTATCATCATCTCGTAAGGCAAAACTCCATAAAGATATTTTTCCAAATCAATATTTTCGATTACATCAATTCTATTGTTTTTTGTTGGTAGAACGAGGATATTACCTTCGTATTGTTTTTTATTTATCGTGAAGTATCCTTTGCTGACTATTTTCACACCTTTTTTACTTTTGATGCTACCAACTTTGACATCACCATTAGAAAGTTTTCTTGCGGTAAATGTGCCAGCTTTGGATATCTTATATCTTTTATTGTTTGTTAGATTTATAAAAGTTGTTGGTGCTGTGATTTTTATTTTTTGATTTCTCACGGACGGAGCAATCGCCACTTTGACCGTTTTAGCTTCGGATAAAATAGTAAAACTTAAAATCAATGCAACCACTAATGCTGATTTTTTCATTTGATGATTTCCTTGATAAATTCTATAGTTTTTTCTGATACACCTTGATGTTTTAATGCAGTTTGTTTTATCTGTTCGCCTGAATTTTTGTCTATATTTTTTAATGTATATGAGAAATTATTTTTATCAACAAGTTCTGCTCCATTGATTAATAAATCATGTGCGATGTCTTTCAAATTATAAGTATTTCGACCAAATATCAGTGGCTTCCCTAACACTGCTGGTTCGAGCAAATTATGACCGCCTTTATCGGCGATAGTGCCACCAACAAAACATATATCAGCCATATTATATAACGATGGTAAATGACCCATTTTGTCTGCTATTAGAATCTGTGGTTGTTTGCTAATTATTTTTTCTTGTACTTGGGATAAAAGTGCAAAATTTATATTCATATCATCTAAAGTTTTTTGGATTTGAGCTAATCTTTCCAAGTGTCGTGGTGCGATTATTATTTTTATATCTGATTTTTTCGCAGTTTCAAAAATTATTTGTTCTTCTTCAGGATGTGTACTTCCACATGTCAAAATTTTGTCGTCCTGCCAGCCAAGCGTTTTGATTATATCTAAATCTTTTGGATTTTCTTGTAAGTTATCATACTTGATGTTCCCTAATACTTTTTTGTTTTGCGTTTTTAGACCGAGACTTTCAAAACGAGATTTGATAGTTGTGTTTTGAAAAGATATTAAATCTATCTTACTCAAAATAATTTCGAACATTAGTTTTACAAGTTTGTATTTTTTGAAACTTCTATCAGACATATTAGCATTTATAAATATCACTTTAGCCCCGCTAGATTTTGACCCCAAAATCATATTAGGCCATAATTCTTTCTCGATAACTATCAAAGCCGATGGTTTGAAAATTTTGGTGAATCGAACAATTAGGGGGTAAAAATCTAGCGGGGCGATAATAGTTTTAAGATTTTTTAGTTCTGATAAATTATTTTCAGCAGTTTGTTTGCCTAATGCTGATGTTGTAGTTACCAAAATTTTCCGATTAGGAAAATTTTGGTTAATCAAGAGTAGGAACTTTTTTATTGCTAGTATTTCGCCTACACTTGCGACGTGTATCCAGATACAATTGTCAAATCCGTTTGATTTATAGCAGACAAATCGTTCTTTTAGCTCGTGTTTTAGATTTTTCAACAGATCTCGCCTTGCTGATAGAAAAAAGAACAAAACATACCCTATCGCCACGAAGGGTGCGAGTATGTTTAATAATATAATCAGTGAGTATCCTAAAAAGTTTCCCATATATACATTTTATTAAATTATTTCATCTGCTTGCTGATTTAATTGATTTAGAGCGTCTTTTAGTTCGATTCTAGCTTGTTTGATATCTTTGTCTTCGGAGATATATACAGGTTCTCCATAAAGATAGGCAGAACTGCCGAATGGGAGAGGAACTTGAAATCTATCCCAAGATCTAGCGGAAATTTTATTAGTGATTTTACATGCCACTGGCACTATCGGAAGACCAGTCTTTTTGGCTAGATAAATTATTCCCGGCTGGATAGTATAAACAGGACCTCTAGGACCATCAGGAGTTATGGCTAGTGAATAATCGGCATCTGCGATGTCAATAAGTCCTCTCAACGCCGAAAATCCGCCTTTGGACGTCGATCCACGCATTGCTTTAACCCCAAATTTATGAGCTGTCCTTGCGATATATTCACCATCTTTACTCAAGCTCACTAAACAGCAAATTTTTCTGCCTTTTTCGAATTTTGAAGTCAGATATAACACAAACGCTTGTTGATTATGCCAAAACGCATATATACAAGGTTTTTCTTCTGCTTTTAACTTTTTATAGTTTTCTGAAAATTTGTAATGGATTTTTTTGGTGAGTCCAATAAGTATGAGATAAATGTAAATCAACCAAGCAACTACAATGTACTTGAAAGATGGTTTTTTTCTTGTGGTCAATAATGTATCTATCATTTTTTTTGTTTCTTCTGTTTTTTAACCCATGGCGATATAAACGCTGTACAATATTTTGGGGTAAAAGTTGTATCTATATATTTTGCCGAAATTTTTTCGGGCTTCAAAATTTTTGATAATTTCAAAATCGTATTTTTGGAAATCTCTTTATCGGGTTTTAATGCAATCTGAAAAAATTTCGGCTCTCTGATATAATTAAATTGCGGATAATAGAGCATTATATTTTGTTCAATTTCAAAATTATCTTTTTTTGCCTGACTTTTTATAAGTTCAAACACAAAATTGAAACTGGTTTTTAGAAATTCCATTACTGCTATGTTTGCAATTACGATTTGTTGTTCATTTTTCAATTTATTTAGTTCGTCTTCTATATCTTTACCTAAACTTATAATCGAAGCCGAAAAACTTTTATTTTCTTCTAAATTTATGCCGTCAAAAGCAGTATTTTCTTTCTCGAAAGTTTGATATATAACACCACTATCTAATTTTGTAGCAAGTTCTTGGACGAAATCTTTTACGTCAGAATTAGAAGAAAACTCCGCAGAGTTTATATCCACTTTAGCATGGACAACCTTGCGGAGTATTTCTTTAGTATGTGTAGCAATCTTAAACTTTTTTATTTTTAGCATAAAAACCTAATT
>CAYPLD010000005.1:0-23359 GCA_964411485.1 uncultured Elusimicrobiaceae bacterium
GTTGAAGTTTTACGCCAGGTTTTTTTGTCGGTTGTTTTTTTTGCTAATTTTATTAGCGTTTCGGCTTTGACACTGCACAAATTTTTTGGAGCATAACTGTATTTTGTAGGTAAAAAATCTTTCAAGTTGGAGTTATCCTTACCAGATCCAATAAGATAAAATGGTTTTTTAAATTTTCCTAAATATTTTTTCAGACCCTTTTTATCAGTCCATATTGGTTTGGTTTTGTCGTCAAAAATCTGACAAAAATACTCATCTCTAAATGCATGAAGTACTACCCCTACAATCGCTTTCGGATTTTTTTTAAAATCTTTACTTTCTTTTGCTTGTTCATATAAAACATCGAACACGGTCGCACTGGAAATTTGAGTTTTGTTTAATTCTTTTAAGATTGAAGCTATGGTCAAAGAAATTCTTATACCAGTGAACCTTCCCGGACCTTTCAAAAAGAAAAATTTATCTATATCTTTAATTTTCGCAGATTTTTTAGTCAACAATTTATCGACGATATCAAAAACAAATTCTTCTTGTTTTACGCCAGTCTTTTTTATACTAGCAATTTCTTGCGTTCCGCAAGAAATTGCTACCAAAAGCGGACTATTACTACTATCCATAGCCACAACCAGTGGCTTTTTTTTATTTATTTTTTTTGACATAACTTTTTCAAAACCTCAATAGATTTTTTCCCACCTGCAAATATTTCTATTTTTCTTTTATCTCCAGTTTGCAAATCGATTGTTATATTTAATCTATCTTTTGTGAAAAACTTATCGCCGGCTTTTGGCCACTCAACTAAAAACACAGCTTCCTCATCAGCCAACATTTCTTCAAGCCCCAAATTATACATTTCACACTCTTTTAGACGAAACAAATCTATATGATACACCGTCCAATTTTTATTTTTATATTTTTTCACCAAACTAAAACTGGCACTTATCGGCGTTTCTTTTATTTTCAACGCTTTACAAACTGATTTCACAAAAATGGTTTTGCCGGCACCGATTGGTCCACTCAAAAACAAAACTTCGCCACCTTTAAGTAAATTTGCTATTTTGGTAGCCAATTTTTCAGTATCTTTTATATTATTAGACTTAAAAACTCTTTTCATATTTGGTATCTTATCCTTATATTATGATATAAAATTTAAGGCATCATATGAAATACAAAATACTCACAATCTCGCTCGTCTTAATTATGCTTTTAGTCGTATTTTCGACAAATAAGACATCAGATGAACTAATTATAGTCCAAAGTGTTGCAAATAATACAATCCCCCTCCACCCCGATAGTGAAGATACATTAAACGTTTGGCTGAACTTAATAAAAAATGCAAAAAAAGAAATTTTGATTCAAATGCCATACATGATTTCCAAAAACGGCAATCGAATGGAATGGCTTGTAAAAGCATTGAAAGATTCTGCTGGGAATGGCGTCAAAGTAAAAATTTTACTCGATGAAATGTTTACACAAAAAATGACTTTCACAATCGCTAATTTGAGAAAATACAAAAATATTGAATATAAAATCGTCGATATAAAAGAAATTCCGAATTCTATTCAACATGCAAAAATTATTATTATAGATAGTGAAAATATTTTTTTGGGTAGTCAGAATTTCGATTATCGTGCATTGGACGAAATAAATGAAATTGGTGTTTTGATAAAAAATAAATCACTTGCTAAAAATTTTAGAGATGTTTTCAATTTTATTTGGCATCAATCTACGAACAAAACAACTCATGGCTACAATCTCGAAAATATAATTACAAATAGAAATCCTGTATTTGTGAGTTTCAAAGATGAAAAAGTGAAAATTTATCCGTGTTTTAGTCCAGTTGATATGTTCGAAGAAACACACAATATATTGATATCAGAAATCGTTGATATAATCGATAATACCGACGATAATTTGTTTTTATCCGTGATGACTTTCAACCCTACAAAAAACTGGACAGACATTTCTGACGCATTAATAAGGGCAGAAAAACGGGGTGTAAAAATTAATTTGATGTTTGCAGATTGGACACTCAAAAAATCTACTAATAAATTAAAAAAATTAAAAAACCAAATGCCAAATGCGACAATAAAAATAGCAACAATACCTCAATCTGAAACATTTATTCCTTATGCTCGTGTGGTTCATACAAAATATATTATTTCAGATAGTAAAACTGTTTTAATTACCACTGCTAATTTTGAAGAAGATTATTTTTACAAAAATATCGACGCAGGATTAGTTCTACAAAGTAAAAACATTGCTAAAATTTTTGAGGATATTTTTAATGATATGTTCAATTCAGAATTTGCTAACCAACTTTTTTAACGCAGAATTTTTCGTCTTCAATCTCGATTGTTTTTTCATTACTATCTAAAATACGTTCACCGTTTGCTTCAAAGTAATATTTATATTCACCCGGTAATAAAGCGACACTAATTTCCCAAATACCTTTACTGTTTTTTTCTAATTTTAAATTATCGTCCCATAAATTGAAGTCTGCTTTTAGATATACTTCACCGTCGATAATATCTTTGGGCTCAAAAATAAAACTAATATATTTGATATCCGCTTTAGTGTTTTTTTTGATGTTTTTTGCTACCACAATATCTTCACCATTCATACTTTGACTTTTTCCACTCCAAAAATTTACAAACTCAAAATATTCGCCAAGATTTTTCAAAACAAATAAACCCGCAACAAACATCACACATATAACTGCGGATACTATCGTATAATAAAAAAAATCGTGTTTCTTTTTCATAACTAATCCAAAAATTCCCGTAAATAAAATTTCGCACCCAAACTTTCTGCAAGTTTTTTTAATTTATCTTTATCCACTTCTTCCAAATCAACACCCGACACTATCGTGCTATCGAAAGTTTGGGTGCTTTTCTTTATAAAATCTATAACTGCGTCAAAACCGTTCTCTTGATATTTTTTTTGTGGACGCACAAGCGCTATCCATTGATCAGGATCTGCAGTATTTAAACTTATATTAATTTCGTCGATAAGTCCTTTCAAATCTTCAGTAATATCTTTGTCTGCGACAAGCGAGCCCAAGCCAATAGTATTTAATCTAATCTTAAAATTGTGAATTTTACCTTCTGACATTTGTTGCTTCAAAAATTTACAAATTTTTACCATTTCATTAAGTTTTAAGGTACTTTCTCCATATCCACAAAAAACTAATCCCTTAAAAAATCCATTTTTTGAAACATCATCAGAGATTGCATCCAAAACTTGTTTGGCTGTTGGTTCTTGACCTTCTAAACTGAGATTATGTTCATGAAATTTCATATCCCATTTATTCTTGATACAAAACCTACATAAGTTGGGACATTTGTTTGTCAAATTGACATACAAGTTATGTTTGAAACGATAAACAACTTCAATATTCATATTAATTTTTTAAACAGCAGAATCTTCTTTTTGTAGCCTTTTCCTTAACGCCTGTATATATTTGTGTGATCTTCTTGCATAGTCATTATTTTTATCTTTTAGAGCATAATGTTTTGCATTCTTAAAATCCGCCAAAGATTCTTCATACTCGTAAAAATACAAATATACCAAACCTCTATAATAATAACCTTGATAACTTTTCTTATTTATAGATACCGCTCTACCACAATCTTTCAATGCTTCTTTAAACCTATCAAGCTCCATTTTGACCATACATCTTGTATAATAACCCTCTACAGATGATGGATTTGCTTTCACTGCCAAATTCAATTCTTCCAAAGCATCATTATAAAGACCAAAATTAATTTTTTCAATAGCTTTATACTGGTAAGATGAACTTCTAGTTTCACTAACCTTTTTACAGGAAAATATGAATCCTAAAAATATAACTATCGACAAGAAAAGAAATAAACTTCTATTATATTTTTTATATGTTTTGTTCATAACTATCTCCCAACCCAAATATTATTTTACATTATTTTATAGTGTTTTGAACCTAGCAAGAAAATGTCTTAGTGTTTTCGGTTCATAAGTAAACTTTACACCTTTAATTTTCTTCGCATTTTTAGAAATGTTTATTATTGATCCCGCAATATAATCCATATGATCATTAGTATAGGTTCTTCGAGGTATTGTTAGTCGTAAAAACTCAAAATCTGACGGTTTCTGATTTTTGGTAACAGGATCTCTTCCCATTAATAAAGAACCTATTTCTACACCTCTTACCCCACTTTCTTTATACAATTCACAAGCCAGTGCATGTGCTGGAAATTGTCCGACCGGTATATGAGACAACAATTTTTTAGCATCAATAAAGACAGCATGTCCACCTATCGGATATTGAACCGGCACACCATTCGCTCTTAATTTTTCACCAAGATATCCAACCTGACCTATCCGATATGCTAAATAATCCTCGTCCATACCTTCTCTTAATCCGACAGCAACGGCTTCCATATCTCTTCCCGCAAGACCACCATATGTGACAAACCCTTCATAAGGCACACATCTTGCTTGAGTTAATGCGAAAAGTCCATCTTTCTCTCGAAATGCCACAAATCCACCAATATTTACTATCGCATCTTTTTTTGATGACATCGTCATAATATCGGCGTTTTTGAACATTTCCTTAACTATCTGTGCGATAGTTGTATTTTTGTATTTTGCATCACGTTGTTTGATAAAAAATGCATTTTCATAACAACGAGCACTATCCATAACAACTAAAATTTTATTTTTTTTGGCGACTTTGTAAATCTGTTTGATATTATCCATACTCACTGGCTGACCGCCACTATTATTGCAGGTTATCGTGGTAATAATCGCAGCGACATTTTTCGCACCTTCTTTTTTGATGATAGCTTCCAATTTCTTAATATCCATATTACCTTTCCACTTATATGGAGTTGTGGTATCGAGTGCTTTATCGACGACAGCATTTATAGCTCTAGCCCCTGAAAGTTCAACATGAGCGGCGGTGGTATCAAAATGATAGTTGGATACATAAACCGGATTTTCTATTTTTAGATATTGATTTATCGCTGGAAATAAAATTTGTTCTGCACCTCGACCTTGATGAGTAGGTATCATATTTTTGTAACCGAAAATATCAGTGACCGCTTTTTGCATTTTATAAAAACTTCGACTACCGGCATAGGATTCATCACCTATCATTAGTGCACCCCATTGAGTATGACTCATCGAACCAGTACCGCTGTCTGTTAATAAGTCGATATAAATATTTTCGCTTTTCAAAAGAAATGGATTGTACCCCGCTTCTGTTAGATATTTTTCTCTTTCTTTTTTGGTAGTCATTTTTATTGGTTCTACCATTTTGATTCTGAATGGCTCTGGTAATCGTTGCATATTTACTCCTGTACAATTATTCCTTTATAGAAAATATCATAACATATGTGTTAATACAAATGCACGAAAAATGATAAAATGTATGTATACGACTTTTAGGAGAGATGGCCGAGCGGTTTAAGGCACCAGTCTTGAAAACTGGCATACGTGAAAGCGTATCGTGGGTTCGAATCCCACTCTCTCCGTGTCAAAAACTTGTTTTTGACACCCTTATTCCTTACCCTTACCCTTACCCTTAAATTAAGGATAAGAAATAGGGAATAAGTTAAGGAGCAAGTTTTTGACAAAGGATGAGGAATAGGATTAAGGAATAAGTAATTGTTTTTAATTTAATTTTATTCAAAAACACGAAATTACTCGTAAAAAAATCGCGAGGTTTAAGTTTTTTGGGTCGCGAGATTTTTCCGTCAGGAAAAATACTTGTGACCGAATCCCTTTTTATTAAAATACCCCTCGTTCCTTATAAGGAACGAGGGGTAAATTCTTCCCAGCCCACACCAGTGGTATTCTAATGAGATTGCCACAGCGAGTTTTTTAATCTATTTGCATATTTAGCCAAATATGCAAATAGATTTGTCATTACGAGGGCGAAGCCCGTGGTAATCTCAAAACTCGCTTCGCAATGACAATATTTCTTAAAATAGCTCCCATTAGGGAACGAAGTTTATTTACAGAAACAACTATTTTTATGGTCATTTACTAGCCCCACTGCCTGTATATAAGCATAAATAATCACCGAACCGACAAATTTCATTCCCCTCTTTTTCAAATCAGCTGAAATTTTGTCAGATAACTCGCTCTTTACGGGAATATCCTTCATAGTTTTTATATCATTCACAATCGTCTTAAAATTTACAAATCCCCATAAATATTTGTCGAAACTACCAAACTCTTTTTGAATCTCGATAAAAACCTTCGCATTCGATACAACCGATTTTACTTTCAAACGATTCCGAATTATCCCCGCATTTTGCAAAAGTTCCTCGATTTTCTTCTCATCATATTTCGCAACTTTTTTGACATCAAAATTATCAAACGCTTTTTTATAATTTTCCACCCTTTTTAATATCGTTATCCACGATAACCCAGCTTGTGCTCCGTCCAAAGACAACTTTTCGAACAATTGTCTATCATCATGTACCGGCACTCCCCACTCAGTGTCATGATACTTTATATAAATCGGATCATTTCCTGCCCATTCGCATCTTTCTTTTTTCATATTTGTTAATACCTCAAAAATTTTGTAATTTATCTATATGAGAAAATTTTACTATTTTTTGTTTATTATATTCTTATTTATCAGTGGCATGTTTGTCGGACAGATGTATTTTCCGAAATTGAATTCGTCAAATACTACTAGTGTTAGCTTGCCTGGTATCAGTCCAACCGTCGCTGAAAATATCCCAGAAATAAATGCTAGACAAGATATTTTGGATATTCAAAATCTGCTCGCTTCGATTCAATCGGATAATGAAATATTATTGCGATCCGAAACAATTGATAAACCACAAGTGAAAAAACTATCTGATCTTGTAGCAGAACTAAATGCAAAAATCGAAAATATCAAAATAAATTTATATCTCACAGAATTTGAACACCGAAAACTTAACTACGAAATTGCACTTTTGCAGAATAGTCGAACAAAAAAAGATAATAAGTTTTTGAAATTATGTGCTGAAGAATTTGAAACCGCTAAAAAAGATTTGGAAGGAATTATCTATTGTCCAGATCCTGAACTTGTTGAAGAAGAACAAAAAAATATGGCAAATTAAAAATCAGTTTTTTCGAATATTCGATAAGTTTTACTATGATATGCTCCTGCCTCTTTTATCACATTTATCATTAGCACATTATCCTCGAGAACCCACGAAAGTTCACCACTCGAATACCTTGTCTTTTTTGCACCTTCGATAATATTTCTTATAAGCAAAAGCTCCAACCCTCGTTTCCTATATTCCGGCAAAACACCAAGTAATAATAACCGTACTTCTTTTATTTTGAAATAAGAAAATATCGCACCAAAAATATTTGAAAAACTTATTTTACCTTTTAATTTTTTTAAGACTACATTCAAATCTGGAATGCTTATCACAAAACCAGCAGGCGTGCCATCAACACTAACCACTGATGTCAATTTTGAGTTGACTATATGTTTTAACTCATTACAAGAATGTGAAAACTCTTGTTTGCTTATCGGCACAAAACCCCAATTCTCTGCCCAAGATTTATTGAAAATTTCTCGCAAAATCTCGCTTTCTTTTTCAAAATTTTTGAAATTCACAGCACGAACTGAAATATCTTTTTTACTCTCAATTCTTTTTATAATTTTTAACAATCTATCTGACATTTTTGCATCAACATCTCTATCAAAAGCGAGCAAATCTTTCGCTTTTTTGAATCCAAGCAGTTCCATATGTTTCAAATAATACTCGAAATTGTAAGGCATCATTATTTTGGGATCTTTATCAAAACTATCAGCCAACATTCCACAAGTGTAATTCGTACTTGGATTAAACGGTCCTCGGATTTTTCGGATTTTATTATCTTTGAAATATTTATAAGCACTTTCAAATAATTTTTTTGAAATTTCCGCATCATTTTCTACATCATAAAATCCAAAAAATCCGATTTTATCGCCGTGATATTGATTATAAATATGATTTATTATTGCAACAATCCGACCAACAACCACGCCGTTTTTATATGCTAAAAACAATTGTCGTTCAGCTTTTTTGCCATTATCCCAAAAAGGATCTTTCAAATCAAGAAGTTTTTTTTGATTAGATTTTAAATCGCCGATATAATAAGGATTTTTTTCGTATAAATCATAAGGAAAGTTTACGAAATCGTCTAAATTTTCGATATTTTTTACAACTATTTCTGACACTTTATATTATTCCAAGTTCCTTACCGACTTTTGTGAAACATTCCAATATTTTATCTATATGTTTATCTGTATGAGTTGCCATCATCGTCACTCTAATGAGTGCATGTCCTGGAGGAACCGCTGGTGTGATAACAGGATTTGTAAAAATTCCCATATCAAATAATGCACGCCACATTTTGAAACACATTTGATTTTCTCCGACGATAATTGGCACTATCGGAGTTTGAGTATCACCAATATAGAATCCAGCTTTTAAGAACCCTCGTTTGAGTCGTTTGGTATTTTTCCAAAGTTGTTTACGTCTTTTTGGGTCATTTTGGATTATATCAATTGCTTTTGAAATTGTCGCTACGTTGACCGGCGGTAATGCCGCACTAAATATCATCGAACGCGACATATGTCTGATATAATCTATCACATCTTTTTTTCCAACCACAAAACCACCAACACTAGCAAAACTTTTTGAACATGTACCCACAACTAAATCAATCTCACCGTTTTCAAGATGAAAATGTTCGCAAGTACCACGACCATTTTTACCAAGCACACCAGTGCCATGTGCATCGTCAACAATAAGCCGTGCTCCGTGCTTTTTCGCCAATCGAGCTATCTCTGGAAGTTTACAAATATCACCTTCCATACTGAAAACTCCATCAACTATTATGAGCTTTCCTTGATCCTCGTCTATCGACGATAATATTCTATCCAAATCTTTCATATCGTTATGCTTATAACGACGCATTTGAGCCCCAGATAATTTTACCCCGTCCAATATACTTGCGTGATCTAACTTATCTACAACAGCAACATCGTCCTTACCGAGCAAACAAGAAACTACACCCAAATTCATCTGATACCCAGCAGCAAAAATTAATCCTGCTTCTTTTTTCTTGAACTTTGCAAGTTGCTTTTCAAGATCTTCATGAGCCACTGTATTTCCGTTCAAAAATCTTGAACCCGCACAACCAGTTCCGTATTTTTGGAAAGAATCTATCGCTGATTTTTTCATTTGTGGATCATCAGCAAGACCAAGATAGTTATTCGAACCCGCCATGATAAATTTTTTACCCTCTAACATAACTTCAGGTGCCTGAGCAGATTCTATCGGCTGAAAATACCCATAAATACCGAGCTTTTTCATTCGTTTTACTTCATTAAAATCTTTACATTTCTCGAAAACATCCATAATTATTTCCCTTTGTTGATTTTTTTTATTACCCCTGTTGTTGACTTACCCTTTACCAATGGATATATCACAACCTTTTTTGCAATATCATTTCCAACTACTTCGTCTTTAGTGTAATCCCCGCCCTTTACCAAAACATCTGGTCTAACTAATTTTATCAAATTGTAAGGCGTTTTCTCACTGAAAAAACAAATCGCATCTATGCTTTCCAACGCACCCAATACTATCGCTCTATCCTTCTGATTGTTTATAGGTCTACCTTTTCCCTTAATTTTTCTGACCGAACTATCACTATTCAAACCAAGTACCAATAAATCACCTTTTCTCTTACAAAAATCCAATATTTTGATATGTCCAGAATGTAAAATATCAAAACACCCATTTGTGAATACGACGCTTTTCTTCTGCTTTTTTGCGTTCCGCAAAAAAGCTAACAATTTATTTTTTGACTTTAACTTTTCCATTTTTCTTTTTTTCTTCTGCAAAATATTTTTCCATAAAACTTGTATCAACATCACCTTTCACAAAATCTGGGTGACTCACAATTTTTTTATGAAAACATGCAGTAGTTTTTATACCTTCCACATAAAATTCACTTAATGCTCTTTTACTCCGTGCAATTGCTTTTGCTCTCGTTGGCCCCCAAACAATAAGTTTAGCTATCATACTATCATAAAAACTTGGGATTGTGTAACCAGCGTATACATGGGAATCAATCCTCACTCCCAATCCGCCCGGTGTGAACCAACTTTCAATCGTACCCGGACAAGGTGCAAAATTATTCTCCGAATCCTCGGCATTGATTCTATGTTCTATCGCATGACCGTGAATTTCCAATGCTCTTTCTTTACTAAACTCTAACTTTTCACCTTCTGCTATTTTGATTTGCATTCTGACCAAATCCAAACCACTAACCATTTCTGTGACAGGATGTTCTACCTGTAAACGTGTATTAACTTCCATAAAATAAAATTCTTTGTTTTGAGCCATCAAAAATTCAACCGTACCAACACCATGATATCCAGATGCCTTCACTAATTTACAAGCCGAATTGGCAAGTTTTTTTCTGACTGATGGTGTTACGAACGGCGATGGGGATTCTTCGACCAATTTTTGATGGCGTCTTTGCATACTACAATCTCGTTCTGCAAACGCTATCACATTACCGTAATTATCGGCGGCCACTTGAATTTCTATATGTCTTGGTCTCAAAATTAATTTTTCAAAATATACTCCGTCATCGCCGAACGCATTCATACTTTCGTTCTTTGCCATATTTAGACAATGATCAAAATCTTTTTCGCTCATTACAGCACGCATACCCTTTCCGCCACCACCTGCTGATGCTTTAATCATAATCGGATACCCGATTTTCTTTGCAACTTTTTTATGATCTTTTTTGACTAATCCATCAGAACCCGGAGTGATTGCAACGCCTGCTTTTACGGCGATTTCTCGTGCAGTAGATTTATATCCTAATCGTTTTATAGCTTCACCGCTTGGTCCAATAAATATTGCTCCAGATTTGGTTACTGCATCAGAAAAATCTGGGTTTTCAGCTAAAAAACCATAACCCGGATGAACTGCATCGGCTTTACTTATTTTTAATGCACTTATGATTGCGTCAATATCCAAATAGCTTTCTTTTGAAGTTGCCGGACCAATACAATAACTTTCATCAGCTTCTTTCACGTGCATTGATGTTCTATCAGCTTCGGAATATACACATACAGATTTTATATTTAATTCTCGTAGAGTACGGATTATCCGTAATGCTATTTCGCCTCGGTTTGCAATTAAAACTTTCTTAAATTTCATTTTACTTCTCTTCTATAAAAAATAAAGGTTGATTGTATTCTGCTGGTTTGCCGTCTTCTATCATAATTTTTTTGAGTAATCCATTGACAGGCGATTCTATCTCTTTTGATGTTTTCCCCATTTCGATAATACCTAAACAACCATTTTGTTTTACGGCTTTACCTTCTTTCAAATTTAGATTTTTGCCTTTCATGCTAGCATGATAAATCCCCAATGCAGGAGATAGAATTTCTTTATATTTGCATTTTATTTCAGCACCTTCAATTGGTGCTTCAGCAGTTTTGATTTTGATGTGATTTTTCTTGTCTTTATAAAAAACTTCAACTAAATCGGTATTCTTAATCCAATTGGATATTTCTTGCAATCGCTCTTTTTTCATAATGGTCTCCTAATATCATTATATATTATATCCAGCGAGCTGTTCTAGTACTTAAATCTGCCATTTTCGTAGATTGTGATGATTTTTCCACCCTTTAATTTTGCTTTTACAACCTTTTTTTCGGTATTGATTATATCCCAATGTAGTGCAGAATTGTTAAATCCAAGTGTCTTTTGCTTTGATTTGGTGAGTTTTTCAGGATTTTTCGTGTATGTGTCCAAAAAGCTCGAACCCAAGGCAAGATGCGAATTTCCGTTCTTACCACCAAAATTCTCGTCGTAAAGAGTATCAGCCATGAATTTATCTATTTTCGAAAAACACGTATCGGTCAACGAAAATTCGCCCAATCGACAAGAACCTTCGTCCATAAAAATCATCTTTCGTGCGAAATCTTCGCCAACGTCCGCTTTTAGGTTCACAACTTTTCCTTGATTGAATTCAAGTTTCAAATTTTTCACATAATTTCCATTTGTATATGATGGTAGGTCAGCATAATAGATGCCGTTGGTATGTCGATAATCCGGTGAAGTGAAAATCTCAAAGCTCGGGATATTCGAACCCCTCCCCCCGACAAATTTTCGGTCTGCACCTAATTTAATTTCCAAATCAGTGTTTTTGCTTTGCATATAAAGTGTGTCGATTTTTAGACCGTTCAACCATTTTTCAATGCTGTGGATTTTTTTCACAACACTTTGCCATTTTTTGACGGGATTTTTCTCGTTCAAGAAACATGCTTTTTCGATTTGACTCGTATATTCTTTTAACGACAACCCAGCATTTTTTGCCATATTTTTTGTCGGATAATTTATGAGAGTCCAACCAAAATCACCCTTTTGTTCTTGTAGATTCATTATATCTCTCAATTTTTTTCTAGCAATTGCCGATTTGGTGATTTTGGTTGGACTAACATCCTTCAAAGCCAATAAATCTTCTGTTGCTCGCAATAGAATATATCCATTTAGATTTTTCGTGAACTGCATCTTACCAGTTGGGATATTTTGGAGCATTATATCGTCTGCGTATTTATAAAAATCTTTTGACATTTTTGCTGTTGAAAGCATATTCACCGTTGTATTAATTTTTTGTGAAACTAACTTTTCGTGGACTAGTTCAGCGAGTGGTAGTGCATCTCTTTCAAAATTGACTAGAACATTATCATGTTTCTTAAATTTATTTTTTCTAGCAAGTTTAAGAGCCCAGATTATTACATCAGCATATTTATCTAACTTTTTTGCATCAAACATAGCAAAAACCTCCACCAATTAAAGTATAATAACATTATTATATTACATTACGCGAGGCGAGGCACTTATGAAAAAACTTTTATTTGCAGTTTTCATTTTATTTAGCATAAATAGTTTTGCGGATATGCTCCCAAAACCGGAGATGATTTTCTCGTTTGATGTTCATTCAGGCCAAATTGATTTTTCAAAAAGCGAACAAATTCAATGCGAGGACAATCAATGCATAAATCAGAAACCGCTAGGCGATTATGGTTTCCAAAAATTGCATTGCGAAAGTATCGACAATTGTTTTTCACTTTCCTATAAATATTCGCCGTATCAAAAGCTGATAATAGCAACAAGCAATGGAAAAAAATTAGAAAGCAATATTTTCTTGAAATCTAAAAAATTACGATCAGAATATTTGGTAAACGTTTATAGAAACAAAGTTTTTGTAGAAGAAACCAAAAAATTTGGATATCCACAATCGATTTTCCGAAGTGATTTTGTATCGGCATTTTTGATAACAATAATTTTGGAATTTTTAGCAGTATTGATAATAATTTTTCCCAACAAACCAAAGATTTCGATTTTATTATCAGCGACTTTAGTAAATTTTATCAGTGTTCCGATGGTTTGGTTTTTCTTCCCGATAGTACATGTTCAAAAATGGGTATATATATTATTTATTTGGGCATTTGAAGCGTTGTTTATCTACCTTTGGAACAAAAACATTTTATCTATCAAACAATGCGGATATTATTCATTTATAACTAACACGGTTAGTTTGACTGTTGGTATGGTAATATCATTTGTACTTTCATCAATACTACTTTTATAAAAAAACCGACAATACTTTTCTGTATTGTCGGTTTTTATTCAAAATTTTAACAAGTATTTCGTGCTGAATTTTTGTTTTCTTTTCGACGACTAGTAGAAAGAACAAACGAGCAAAGCGAGTTTCCTACTTTAGGAGAAAAAAACAAAAATTCAGCCAAAAGACGAAGTTAAAATCGGGGCACCCGGACTTGAACCGGGAACCTCTCGGTCCCAAACCGAGCACTCTACCAATTGAGCCATGCCCCGTTTTCTTTTGAGCGATTTTTCGTTTTTCTGCTCCCTCAACTAGGGTTGTTCGCATACGCTCACTCTTCCGACCTAGTCCGCGGTCGCAGAGAAAACGAAAACTCATCTCAAAATGCTCGTAAACAAAAATGTTCTATTTTCAAAAAAAATATGGATAAAAAATACCCACAAGTATATTTTACCAATTTATATAGGTTAGTAGCAACGTTTATCTTCCACCCCTTGTCATTGCGGACTTGATCCGCAATCTAGGATAAAAAAAGAACTTTATTTTATAGTTAAAATAAATATGCACCCCCTCCTCGCTAACCATTTTGGTTAGTCGCCCTCCCCCCTCTTGTAGGGGGAGGAAATAAAAAAAATAGCCCTCGTTCGATATTTCGAACGAGGGCTACTTATTATTAAGCCAAATATTATATTAAACCTCTTTACTAATCTTTAATTAAATTCACAATAATCATCCCCTACGCTACAAGTAGCTCCTAAACTGTTTGCTAATTTTACACATCTAGTTTCATCTACATCTGGATTCATACTTACATAATCACAATCAAGTCTAAATCTATATCCAGCATTATAAGTATTTGCATAACTTTCTGTATAAACATAAAGTATTCCAAAAGCATTATTTGCATAAGGATAAAAGGAAGTCCAACTTCTACCTAAACCACCAGAATTCAAACGAGGACGGAGAAAATAATCTTTTCCAGAAACTTTTATCCTACAAGTGCCATAATTATCATCGTTATCAAGATTACTACTATCACAATCAGTTCCTTCTGCATCTTTAAAACTTATATCTAATAAATTTAAAGCAGAACCAGCGGTACTGCTATAAGAAAGACTTTTTCTATCTAGTGCATCATTAATGTTCTTACCTATTGTTATTAATCCTGAAAGATGTGCTCTATCTCTTGCTACCATATACTTTGGTAATGCTATTGCTCCTAGTATTGCTATTATTAATACTACTACCAATAATTCAATTAATGTAAAACCGAGATTGCCACGTCGGTCGAGAGCCTCGACGCCCCCCGCTCCTCGCAATGACAAATTGTTAAAACCTTTTTTATTCATCATATTTTTATTATACATTATTAAAATTAGGTTATCTCAAAAAACGAAATAAAATTAGCTTTTTTCGCTAGTGTTTTGACAATGAACACAATATCTAGCAAACGGAAGTGCGGATAATCTTTTTTTAGCTATTGAACATCCACAACTTTCACATTCACCATAAATACCTTTTTCTATACGTCGAATGGCAGCTTCGATTTGTTCTACCACTTTCAACGCATTACCAGAAACTTCAAATAACATTTCCTTATCCATACTCTGTGAAGCAGTATCCATTGGATCCCCCACTTCTGCTTCTGGCATATCTAGAGCTTTCTTTTCTTCAATCCGTTTTAAGATGTCATCTCTAGTTTTTTCTAAATCTTTTTTGATTTTATCCAACTCTCTAGTTGTTAATTTTTCCACTTTAGTTTTCATAAATCTTCACCCTCTATAAATAAATTAAAAAATTATTTTATCACCATCACACTTTTGCCATCTTCATATTGTTTAGCATAAGGATCTGATATTTCCTTACCATCAACTATAAACAAGTATCTATACTTTCCGGGATATATAACCATCGTCGTTTCCCAATATTTACCTTTATCTTTCATTGGCCATGGCTTTCTCATCGTGAACCCACCCACAACAGCAACTTCTCGAGCTTCACCAAAATACCTGAACGTAACTTTTCTCGTTTTAGTATTTGCTTTTTCATATATAACACTAATTTTCGGCTCCGCTTTTTTAGGTTCGACAACAACTTCTTTTTCAACTATTGGTTCTGGTTCTACAACTTCTTTTTCTTGTTTGACAATTACAACATCGTCATATACATGTGTAACGAAAATTGATTTATATATCAAGTATCCAAAAAATAAAATAAGTAGAACATCGACCAAAATCAGCATCAGCCAAAAGTTGGACGACTTCTTACTATTAATAAAAGCATTTATCTTTTTTTCTTTATCCTTTTTCATAATCTTTGCCTTTCAAGCATCATATATTTATACAAAATAAGCAAGTACTTTACAATATTTATCGATTAGTTTGACACTAAAATCTATTATATGTATCATTAACTAACAGGGGGAGCAGAAATTATGAAAACAAATGTACTTCTTTTATTGGTAAACGAAAGAAAACAGCAAGCACCTACGATACAGAAAGTATTAACGGAATGGGGCTGTCTGATTAAAACTCGACTAGGCATTCATTCTGGAGTATTGGATAGTTGCACAAATACCGGTTTGATTTTTCTAGAACTTGCAGGTGAAAAAGACAAGCATGATGAAATGACAAAAAAATTAAATCTTTTACCGGGTGTGACCGCTAAACTAGTAGAACTAGAACTTAAAGATAACTAGTATCCATATAAACAAATTTAACTCTATGCTTTTTTAGGAGCAGACATGAATCTTTTTTGTTCGACAAAAAAAACAATTAAAAAAAATGGTAAATCCATTACCGTCTGTGATGAAACTAAATCACAATTAATAGAAATTCTACATAAGATACAAGAAAAGCATGGCTATATTTCCGACGAAAATATGCAAAAAGTCGCTAGTGATCTTAACATTCACCCAGTGGAGGTTTATTCTGTTGTATCTTTTTATGAATTTTTTTCAACGCAAAAGATGGGCAAAAATGTGATAAGGATAAGTAAATGTATATCCAACGAAATGGCAGGTAATCAAAAAGTTATCGAAGCATTTGAAAAAAAACTTGGCATTAAGTGTGGTAAAACTACTAAAGACGGCAAATTCACTTTATTAAAAGCTAATTGTTTGGGAATGTGCGATAAACCTGTTGCAATAATGTTAAACAAACGATTAATTGGAAACGTCAAACCAAAAGATGTAGATAAAATCTTAAAAAGTGTTAAATAAAAAGGAAAAAAATGAGCAGACAAGGTAAAATAATTTTTAGTAATTTTGAAATGCTTTCAGGTTTGAAAAAAGCATTAAAACTCGGCGATAAAAAGACAATAAAAGAAGTGAGAGAATCTGATATAAAAGGTCGAGGTGGTGCTGGTTTTACAACAGGTGCAAAATGGCAATTTGCCAAAGACGCCGAAGGTACAACAAAATATGTTGTTTGTAATGCAGATGAAGGCGAACCGGGTACTTTCAAAGACAGAATTCTAATTACGGAATATGCTCATCTAATAATCGAAGGTATGATAATCGCTGGTTATGCAATCGGTGCAGAAAAAGGATATATATATTTAAGATACAGATATGTGAACTTCAAATCACATCTTGAAAAAGCTATTGAGAATTATAAAAACAAAAAGGCATTAGGTAAAAATATTTTGGGTTCTGGTTTTGATTTTGATATCGAAATAAAAATGGGTGCAGGAGCATATATTTGCGGTGAAGAAACAGCTTTGATAGAATCAATGGAAGGACAACGTGGAGAACCAAGAAACAAACCACCATTCCCCGTAAATAGTGGATATTTCGGTCAACCGACCGTTGTAAATAATGTCGAAACTTTATGTGCTGTATCACATATTTTGTCAAAAGGTGCAAAATGGTTCAAAAAATTTGGAACGAAAAAAAGTAATGGCACAAAATTGATAAGCATCAGCGGAGATTGTAAAAAACCCGGCGTTTATGAAATAGAATTTGGTACATCAATAAAAGAAATCCTAAAACTCGCACAAGCAACTGACACAAAAGCTGTTCAGGTTGGCGGACCAAGCGGAATGTGTATCACAAAAAAAGAATTTACTCGAAAAATTGCATTCGAGGATATCCCAACTGGTGGTTCAGTAATAATCTTTAACAACACACGAAACATTATTGATATTGCAAAAAATTTCTTGCAATTTTTCGAGGACGAAAGCTGTGGGCAGTGTACTCCATGTAGAGAAGGTCTACCTGTTTTACTAGAAGGATTAGATGATATCAAAGCGAAAAAGTGTGACGAAAAATATTTACACTCGTTGATGTTATTGACCGAAACGATGCAATGTGCAAGCAAATGTGGATTGGGACAAGCATCTCCAAACATATTTGTGGATTTGATAAACAAATTCAAAACAGACTATAAATTATCCAAAAAATCGAGAAAGGAGAAAGAGGTAAATGTCGAATAAGCCATTTGCAGATGACACATCAAGAGCTCCGATAAGTCAACGTTCGGAGGTTAAGAAACTTAAAGGCAAACAATTTAAGGAGCAGGTATCGGTGATTATAAACGGCACAAAATTAACCGTTCCAACTGGTACAACAATTTTAGAAGCAGCAAAAAAGTTAAACATAAAAATTCCGACACTTTGTCATCATAAAGATTTATGTTTAGCTGGGGTATGTCGAGTGTGTATGGTCGAAGTTGAAGGTATGAAAACACTTCAAGCGGCATGTGCATTTCCTATAACATTTCCGATTATAATAAAAACATATTCCCCTCGTGTTCGACGAGCGAGAACAAATGTTTTACAACTAATTTTGAGAAACCACGTAGGCGAATGTTATAGCTGTGGACGAAACAATAATTGTGAACTACAAGATTTGGCAAAAGAATATGGAATCACAACATACAAGTTCGGACACATCGAAAAACCGAGATATAAAAAAGATAAAAGCAGTTATAGTGTCGAACGAGATATGGATAAATGTGTACTTTGTCGACGATGTGTCCGAACTTGTATTGATTTACAAGAAGTTGGAGTTTTGGAAGCGTCGGAACGAGGTTCTAAAACAAAAATAGAAACGTATTTAGATATTCCACTTAACAATACTCTTTGCATAAATTGTGGACAATGTATAAATCGATGTCCGACAGGAGCATTAAAAGAACGAGATTTGGGTGATGAAGTATGGGACGCAATTGATGATCCAACTAAACATGTGATTTTACAAACAGCACCAAGTCCACGTGTAGCTATTGGCGAAGAATTTGGATTACCTGCTGGCACAAGTGTGACAAAAAAATTAAACACTGCCGGTAAGCGAATGGGTTTTGATAAAATTTTCGATACAAATTTCACAGCTGATTTAACAATAATGGAAGAAGGTACGGAATTATTACATCGGTTAAAATCAGCATTGCTTGATGGTGATAAAAAAGTAAAACTTCCACAGATTACATCATGTTCACCGGGCTGGGTGAAGTATTGTGAACATTTTTATCCAGAATATTTGGGTCATGTATCGTCGGCAAAGAGTCCACAACAAATGTTTGGGGCTGTTATCAAAACTTGGTATGCTCAAAGAGAAAAATTAAATCCAAAAAATATTG
Source organism: uncultured Elusimicrobiaceae bacterium (assembly GCA_964411485.1). GTDB lineage: Bacteria > Elusimicrobiota > Elusimicrobia > Elusimicrobiales > Elusimicrobiaceae > Pseudelusimicrobium. The sequence goes on from CAYPLD010000005.1 coordinate 19,209, forward strand.
TTAGCGTCGCATTGATGCCATGTACCGCAAAAAAATTCGAACTTGAACGACCAGAAATGAATGCCAGTGGACAACAAGATGTCGATTATGGTTTGACAACTCGTGAAATGGCAAAGATGATAAAAAAATGCGGTTTAGATTTACCTAACTTACCGGATTCAGACTTTGATAATCCACTCGGATTGGGTAGTGGAGCTGGATTAGTTTTCGGTGCAACTGGTGGAGTAATGGAAGCAGCATTACGAACTGCTTATGAAATAATTGCGGGCGAACCAGTGCCTTTTAAGAATTTGAATATCACTCCAGTTCGAGGAATGGAAGGGATTAGATCGGCTGAAATTCCAATCAAAAAGACGACCAAAGATTGGAAATTCTTAAAAGGCAAAAAACTAAAAATATTAGTTGCACATGGAACTGCAAACGCTAAAAAAGTTATGGATAAACTCAAAGCTGGCGAGTTGAAAGATTATCACTTTATAGAAATTATGGGTTGTCCGGGTGGATGTTTAGGTGGGGGTGGTCAGCCGATACCGACGAGTCCGGAGATTAGAAAAGCTCGAGCAAAAGCTATTTATGATGAGGACGCCGGTTTGAAAGTCCGAAAATCGCATGAAAATCCAATTATTAAAAAGATTTACAAAGACTTTTTGAAAGAAGGACCATGTGGCAAAAAATCTCACAAACTACTTCACACGACATATGTCAAACGCGGAAAATATATAAAAGTAAAGAAATAAAGGAAAAAATTTAATGAGAAATCAACAAGATTTTAAAGGTGAATTAGTTCTATATAAAAAAGACATAAAGGTGAAATTAGAAAAGGATACTATTTGGGCTAACCAAAAACAAATGGCTGATATTTTTGATAAAGACCCCAATACCATAGGAGAACATCTGGGAACAATATTCAGAGAAAAAGAGTTGTCAAAAAGAGCAACTACCCGGAAATTCCGGGTAGTTCAAAAGGAAGGAACTAGATTAATAAATAGACCTACTGACTATTATAATTTAGATGCTATTATTTCTGTCGGATATAGAGTAAATTCTAAAAAAGGTACACAATTCAGAATATGGGCAACTAAAAAATTAAAAGAACATTTAACAAAAGGTTTTACCATAAATAAAAGTGTTTTCAAAACTAATAGTGTTAAATATCAAGAATTGAAAAAAACCATAAATCTTTTAGATATTATTAGTGCGTCAAAACATATTTCAGATGAAAGTAAAGGAATATTAAAAGTTTTATCAGAATATTCAAAAGCATTGGATATTTTAGATGATTATGATCATAAAAAACTTTCAGTACCAAAAGGCAAAAAAACCCAAAGATTTAAACTAACTTACGAAAAAGCAATTGAAATAGTAGAAGAAATAAAACAAAAAAATAAAAAGACAAATTTAGTTGGAAAACAAAAAGATAAAAGTTTCAAAAGTTCTGTGTCAGCTATTTATCAAACATTTAACAAAAAAGACTTATATTCAACAGTAGAGGAAAAAGCCGCATATTTATTATACTTTTTAGTGAAAAATCATAGTTTTATAGATGGTAATAAAAGAATAGCAGCTGCGATATTTATATATTTTGTAAAAAGAAATAATATTTTGGGAGTAGATAACAATACACTTGCTACTTTGACACTTATGATAGCTTTAAGTAACCCTAAAGATAAAGAATCCATAATAAGAATTATTTTAAACATAATTTCCGTATCTAAATCCTAGTAATAATTTTTATTTGAAAGGTTTCAAACCTCCTCTTTTCACACACTTCAAATTTTGGTAAAATATTTAAGTAGCAAAGATTTGTATTTTGAGATGAGTTTGTGACGAGATCCTCGCCCATCGGTTTTCTCTGCTACGACTCTACGAGTATTTTTTCGAAGTTCGAGGCGTTTTGAACCGCCTAGTCCATTAGCGAATACTGCGAAGCAGTAGCGGGACTTAAGGTTCAAAAGAACAAAGAAATTCGAAAAAAGAATAGCTCCTGTAGCTCAGTTGGTTAGAGCAACCCGCTCATAACGGGTAGGTCGCTGGTTCAAGTCCAGCCGGGAGCATTTTACTTCGCCTTTTCGGTTTTTTCTTTGTTTTCGTTCGGTTATGTACCCCTACTGCTTCGCAGTATTCTACGAATGTACATTGCCCTCACTCAAACTTCGAAAAAACTCGAAAATGCTCGTAAAATAATTTTTAAGAAAGCTTCGTAAAAAACGGAGCTTTTTTTAGTAATATAATATATATACACAAATTAAGGAAATTAATATGAATGATAGTAAAAATACCCTAAAAGAGATTATAAATTCAAGATACTCTCAAGTGAAAGAATTGAAAGATTCAAAAATCAATCCATATCCAGCACGCTGTAAAAAAACTCATAGTTGTGCCGATGCAAAAGATCAAGCCGAAAATAAAAAAGTCGCTTGTGCCGGACGTGTAGTCCAACTTCGGCTAATGGGAAAAGCTGCATTTATGCATGTCAAAGATATGACAGGCAAAATCCAATCTTATGTCGCAAGAGATTTAATCGGCGAGGATAATTATAAATTTTTCAAAAGCAAAATCGCTGTTGGTGATTTTGTCGAAGTTAGCGGTAAAATGTTCATCACAAAAACTGGTGAAAAAACTATCAAAGCTGATGCCGTAAATTTAATTTCAAAAGCTATCAGACCAATGCCTGAAAAATTCCATGGTATCGCCGATACAGAAATCCGATTTAGAAATCGTCATTTGGATTTAATTGCCAACGATAATATCGCAGAAATTTTCAAAACTCGTGCAAAAGTTATCAGTGCAACACGAAAAGTTTTAGATGCAAAAGGATTTTTGGAAGTAGAAACTCCCACCCTAACTCCCGACGCTGGCGGTGCGGCTGCTAAACCATTTGAAACTTTCCACAATACTTTGAAAATGCCATTGTTTATGCGTATCGCACTTGAACTTTATCATAAACGATTAGTCGTTGGTGGGCTTGAAAAAATTTATGAAATTGGAAAAATGTTCCGAAATGAAGGTATCGATACCACCCATAATCCAGAATTTACAATGATAGAACTTTATCAAGCATATTCCGATTTTGAGGGAATGATAAATGTTTTCGAGGATATAATCCGAGGTTGTATCAAAGAAACTGGGATTTCTAAAATTGATTATAAAAGTAAAAAAATCAATTTGAAACCTCCGTATAAAAGAATTTCGATACCTGAAGTTTGGAAGAAAAAATTTGGACAAAACATTCATGAAATTTTGGAAGGCAGAGGATTCAATAAAAAAAATATTTTCAAACTTGCCGATAAACTCGGTATGGATTTCGCAAAAGATACAGCACCTGCAAAAGTTTTCGACAAAATTTTTGATGATAAAATTTTGCCAGATTATACCGACCCGATTTTCATGATTGATTATCCAGTCGCAGTGTCGCCATTTTCAAAATGTAAAGAGGGCGATCCACAATTTACCGAACGATTTGAAGTTTTCATCAACGGTGAAGAACTTGCGAATGCGTATAGTGAGATTAATGACCCACAAGATCAGCTTGAACGATTACAAGATCAATTAGCTGAAAAAGGTGTAAATAAATCGGAAGATTCTGATATCGTCGATAATAGTTATATCGAAGCATTAGAAAGTGGTATGCCACCAACCGGCGGTATGGGTATCGGAATAGATAGATTGGTGATGATTTTTACTGGACATCCAAGTATTCGCGAAGTAATTTTATTTCCAATTCTGAAAGATAGTAGGTAGGCAGTGCCTACGAACATTTTTCGCTTCGCGTTAAGTACTGTTACTTTTCTTTCAGAAAAGCAAAATTTATATATAAAATAAAATCATTTTTATTTCACAAAACCCCCTCGTTCGATAAATCGAACGAGGGGGTTTTTTATGAGATTGCGAGAAAAATAAATATTAAAAAACTAAAAAAATTATAATTATTTCCAAAAACTTCTTGCCTCATTAAATTTTTAGCTTTGCCATTTTTTTAATGAGGCAAGAATATTGTACCCGATTTTTTAATTTATGTAAATAATTATTTTGGGTCATAGGTAAATAATTTATTGTTATGCTAAACAAAAAATATTGTCATGCAAAATCGACTTTGTCGCCCTGAACTTGTTTCAGGGTCTTTTTCAGCATCTTTCTATAAGATCCTGAAA
>CAYPLD010000006.1:0-21025 GCA_964411485.1 uncultured Elusimicrobiaceae bacterium
GTATTTTCCACCGCTAACCTAGCGTGATTTTTGTCTAACAATACTTTTGATAATTTTTCTATCAATTTTTCTTTATTCATTTTTATTTATCGTCTTTTTTTAGTTGTTCAAAAAATTTCTTTGGACCAAGTGTATCTAAATTAGTCTTAAAATCTTTTATTTCATTATCGCTGATAGGTTTTTTCACGCTTAATGTTTTTTCAAGCACATCTTCCGCCACCCAGATAGCACAACCCGCTCTTACACTTATTGCCAACGCGTCCGAAGGACGCATATCAATAAATTTCATTTCACCTTTATCATTTTCTAATGCTAAACTTGAATAATATGTTTCTTTTTCGAAATCATCTATCGCAACAAATTTTATTTTACCACCAAGATGTTCTATCACGGGCAAAAACAAATCTTGTGTGATAGGACGTGGCATTGCGATACCAGTAAATCGAATAGCAATCGAACTTGCGGCGATATTACCTATCTCGATAGGCAAGAGTCGTGCTTCTTGTTTATCCTCGAGTATAACATAAGTTTCTTGCATTGAGCTAGCCAAAGAATATATTTTTGCTTCAAAATATTTTGAATCTTTTTTGAATTTCATTATTATAACCCTATCGCTTTTATCAAAACGTTTGGTTTTTCGCCATTACAAACTATCTGCCATATTGCAGTTATTATCGGTGCGTTGATATTGTGTTTATCTACCAAATTATAAACACTATTTACCGAATTTGCACCCTCTGCGACCGTTCCAACTTCTTTAATTGCAGTTTCTAAATCTTTACCTTGACCCAGTTTTTCGCCGAGCCGACGGTTTCTTGAGATTTGGCTCATACCTGTCAAAATCACATCACCTAGACCTGCTAGTCCGTAAACGGTTTCGGTTTTTGAACCTTCTTTTAACATAATCTCGTTCATTTCTTGCATCGCATTTACTATCATCGCTGATTTTGTATTGGCTCCATCAACCATTCCGTCCAAAATTCCACAGCCAATAGCTACGACATTTTTGATAGCTCCACCATACTCCGCACCGCGTCTATCGATCGATGTTTCTATCATTATTGGTTTTTTGTTTAATGATGATTTCAAATCTTCTAATAATTTTTTGTCCGAACCGGCAAGTAAAATTTTTGTCGGAACATTCTTTGCCACTTCCAATGCAAAAGTCGGACCAGTAAAAGCCATCACCTTATCTTTTAAGCTAGGAATTTCTTCTTCGATTATTTCACAAATCGTTTTATATGTTTTATCCTCAATCCCCTTTGACGCTGATAATACTGGAATAATTTTACCATCTAATCCTGCTTTCAAATTCGCACAAAATGATCTTATCCCTTTGGTCGAAATTGCCACCACGATTAAATCAACATTTTCTAAAGCACCTTTAATATCCTCGAAAAAATTCACATTTTGTGCGAATTTGAAAGCAGGTATATGTTTATGGGTTCTGTTATTAAAACTATCGAGCAAATTTTTATCATATTCCCAAAGGGAAATATCATATCCAGCATTTGCGAGATAATTTGCTATCACACTTCCCCATACACCTGCACCAAAAACTGCGATTTTATTTATTTTCATGTCTTTTATGATCCTTATCTGAACCGTCTTCAAATTTTAGTTCTTCTTTTTTTAAAAGTCGTTGCATATTTGGAATATGCTTATAGATTATCAAAACTGCGATGATAACCCCCATTATTTTGAAAGATAATGGATAATTTCCAACGAAAAAACTCAAGAACGGAAATATTAATGCTGCGATAACAGAACCCACGGAAATATGTCCACTGATAGCTACACAGATTATAAAAATAGTAAATGCTATCAAAGTTGGTAGAGGTAATAATGCGGCGAATACACCTGCTGATGTTGCAACTCCTTTTCCACCTTTGAATTTCAATAGGAAGTTCGACATATGTGCAAATATTGCGATGAATCCACAGAATATTGAGAACCAAGCATAGTCAGGCATAAAATGTTGTGCCAACATCACTGCTAAAAATCCTTTGAAAGCATCTATGAAGAATGTCGCCCAACCAGCACCTTTACCGACTATTCTATACACATTTGCGGCACCGGGATTACCCGAACCGTATTTTCTTATATCTATGCCTCTTAACCTCTTGGCTAATATATAGCCAGTTGGTATTGCACCGAGGAAATAGCTTATTGCAACTAGTAGTATTATTTTTAGTATCATAATTTCATTATAATATATTTATGATGTTATTGCAGATATTCTGAAGGTCTTTTTTTGATTTTATGCTGATTTTTTCAGCGTTTTTATAGCGATTGAACCAAGTACGTTGACGTTTAGCATATTGTCTGGTCAGGATTATGATTTTCTCAATCGCCTCTTTTTTTCTGATTTTGTTATCTGAAAATTCAATCGCCTCTCGGTAGCCAAGACTTTTTAGGGCAGGACAATCTTTAGAGTATCCTTTTTTTATCAGGGCTTGGGCTTCGGCTACCATTGGCTCGAAAATCTCGTTGGTTCGTTGGATTATGCGTTGTTCGAGCTGTTCTTTGGTCGGGTTTAGATATATTAGCTTCGCTTTTTTTGAGGGTATATCCTCAAAAAAAGCACCCGTTTTCAAAGCTGATGCTTGTTTACCTGATATTTCAAAAATCTCCAATGCTCTCATCACACGCTGAATATTATTAGCTGGAATTTGACTAGCCGAAATCCGATCGACTTTTACTAATTTTTTATGTAAATATTCTTTTCCAAATTTTTCTGCTTCGGCTTGTAATTTTGCTCGAATTTTCGGATCGGATTTCGGCATTTTATCCATACCGACAAAATACGCTTGAATATACATACCAGTTCCACCGGCGAATATCGGTATCTTTTTTCTTTGCAAAATTTCTAGTGAAATTTTGCTGGCGAGTGCCACAAATTTTTCTGCTGAAAAAGTTTCTTCTGGCTCTAAAATATCTACCAAATGGTAGGCCACCCCTTCGACAAGATATTTTCCGTTTTGCCATTTGCCTTTTGGTTTTGCTGTACCTTGTTCGAGATATTTATACACTTGTCGAGAGTCGACAGAGATTATTTCGCCATTAATTTTTTTTGCAAGTACCAACGCGACATCTGTTTTACCAGACGCCGTCGAACCTACTATAATTATTGGTAATTTATTCATACAATTTATTTTACTATAAATGAGATTGCCACATAATTTTTTTTGCTTGTCATTACGAGGAGCAAGGGGGCGTCGAGGCTCTCGATCGACGTGGTAATCTCAAAAAAAATTATTCGCAATGACAAAAGAAAACAAATCCCTCCCCCTCACTTCTGTTCGGGTACTCCCTTTACAAAAGGGAGAAAAGAAAAAGCCCTTATTCGAAATATCGAATGAGGGCTTTTTTATTTTGATAAAGTTAAAACTTATTTTTTATTGAAGAATGTCTCATCTTTTTGTAGCTTATTGCACAAAGAATGGGCTTTGCAAGTTTCCACACAAACTTCTGGTAATTTTAATAAAATCCTCGTATCACAATCATTATAATCTTCAGACATTTTATTAATTCTATCCGCTGACGCCTTTGAAATTTCCAAAATCTGAATACCCGCTGTATAAACTCCACCCTTTTGCTTTATCCAACTGGTTTTACCATTAATATGGATTTTACCAATATCTGGAAGTGATAAATGAATGTCAAGATACCCTCGTGGTACCTTCAAAAACGTGACAAGACGCATTCCCGCCGCAGATAAATCTGCCAAAATCGCCGGTATCGATACTTCCGTATCGCTATCTCTATCTTTACAAAGTAAATTTATCGGCTCGATAATATCATGCATTATCGGCATTCTAGGATGTGTTCGTTTTTCTTCAAACTTTTTTTGTTCAGTATTATTCATAAAAATCTCCTTTAGCTTTCTGCTTAACCTTATTTAACAAAATATTTACCCGATTTTCCAGTGTTTTTTTAGTTAGAGGTTTTAATCTCTCCGCCTTCGTGCCTTGTCGAGGTGAAAATATGAAACAATATGCGTGGGAAAATCGGATTTTCTCGACCAAACTAATTGTATCCCTGAAATCTTTATCAGTTTCTGTGGGATATCCGACAATAAAATCAGTCGATATTTTCACCCCGAGATTTTTTAACTTTTTGCAGATATTTAGAGCGTCTTTCCGAGTATAGCCACGTTGCATATCTTTCAAAACTTTTGTGCTTCCACTTTGTAACGGTAAGTGAACATGACGTGCAATCTTTGGATTATTTTTTATTGTATTTATCAATTTATCGTCGAAGTATAGTGGATGAGGACTCATAAATCTTAATCGCTCAAGTCCTTTGATTTGGCAAATTTCAATCATCAGATCGGAAAAATCTGATTTGCCATAACGCCATGCGTTCACCGTTTGACCCAATAATATTATTTCTCTCGCCCCAGCCGAAACTTTTTGTTTGATGCTATCCAAAATCTTTTTCTTGCTCAAACATTTTACCCCACCACGTACAGACGGCACTATGCAATAACTACATCTGAAATCACAACCACGCATGATGGTTTGTACGTCTATAAGTTTTGTCAGACTGGAAGATTGCGGTTTTTTTGAAAGACCATTTGTTTCAAAAAAACCGCAACCATTTAATACATCAGCAAATTTTTCTATATTTTTTGCACCTGCAATAACGTCCAAATGAGGATATTTCCGTTTCGCTTTATCTCCCAATCGTTGTGCCGCACAGCCAGCAAAAATCACGAGTTTATTTTTTTTACCTCGGACATCGTCTATCGTCGCACCTTTCCATTTTTTGACTCGTCCAAGAAAAGACAATGCCTTATTTTCGGCATTAGCACGAACAGTACAGGAATTGACCAGTATTATATCAGCTTTTTTGATATCCTTGGTTTGTTGAACGCCAAACAATGAGAAAATCTCCAGCATTTCATCTGAATCCGCCTCGTTCATCTGACAACCATAAGTTTTTATGTAGACTTTCCTGATTTTTTTTGCGAGCATAAGGACATTATACTATCTTAAACCTTCTTAATACACTTTTTAATACTTCGCCTTCTTTCGTTTGTACTCTTGCTTTCAAATTACAACTACCCTTTTTACAATTATGCATGTCGTACCACCAATAGCCACTATCAAATCGACAAACCTGCCAATCTTTTCCATTGATAGATACTTCAACATTATTAGAATCACAAGGTACTCCTAATCGACATGAATAATGTGTGTTTTGGATTTTTTCGTTGTGTTTTGGAAAGTCAACTGATACTTTAGGTTTGGCTTTTAATGCCTTTTTCAGCTGTTTTACTACCATAACTCCCCCTCATCTTAATTATATCAGAATAAACCGTTGATTTTCTTGAGCCCGTCAATAACAGGTTTATCCAAATGTACTTTTATGACCTTTCTATCGGCATTACCCAATGCCTTAAAATCCCCCAACGCTTGAGCATTACATAGATCATCAAAACTATAATGTTCGCCCGGTATTTGTATGTCGGTTTCTGAATCGGTAGATAAAATCAAAAATAGACCTTTGTTTGAATCGCCTTTGTAAAGTTGACCGGTCGAATGTAGATAGCGTGGACCATATCCAAATACCACGGGTCGTGATGATTTAGAAAAAATTTCGTCTTTCAAACAATTGATAATTTTTTCATAACCCAATGAACTATTTGTATAAGGTAATATCGCAAAATATTCACACTCGGTTTTTAATAACTTGTAAATTTGTTCGCTGAAATTTTGAAAATCTATATTTTTATTTTTTAGATTTTCAGATACCATCAGCTTTTCATGAGTTGGTTTTTTGCCTTGTGATAATTCTTTCAAAATTTCTTTCGTTAAAATTTTGCTGTGTTCCACATCAGGCTGATCGAATGGATTGATTTTCATCAAAACTCCAGCCCCAGCTGTTGCAATCTGCCATAAAATATATTGCGACGCTAAATCATATTCATCTTGCATACAAATTTTTAGTACCGGTTGACCCGATGCTGAAATTTCCTTCATAATTTCCGAAATTCTATCATCGTCCTCACTGCATTTTGATATGTGAACGAAAATTCTATCGTCGAAATATTTGAAGTTTCTATATAATCCTTCGCCCGATATCGGCAATATCCCTTTACCTTCTTTACCGGTACTTTCTGCGACTAATTGTTCTACCCATAAACCAAAACTTGCTATCTCTTTTGGCATTACTAAAGTCAATTTGTTGCGACCTTCTAAATTCGCCTGACCCAAAAATGCTGATAAGGTTAATGCTTCGTCATTCGCCAAAAATTCTTTAGAAGAATTTTTGGCACGCTCCAAAAACTTTTTGATATCGATACCAAGTAAAGATGCCGAAACCATACCGAAATAAGATAATGCAGAAAATCTGCCACCAATGTCTGACGGATTAACAAATCTATGTAAAAATTTACTATTCTCGGCGAGTTTATATAACCCAGTTCCCTCATCTGTTATCGCGATGAAATTTTCAGCAGGATTTTCCACTCCTTCTCTTTTAAGTTCAGCATAAAAATATTTGAATCCAGAAACTGGTTCGACAGTCCCCCCACTTTTACTTGCGAAAATGAATAATGTTTTTTTTATGTCGATTTCTTTTCGAACAAAATTTATCCAATCGGTATTTGTAGTATCCAAAACAAACATTTTTGGATAACCTTCTTTGTTTCTAAAGACATTATTGAACACCTCAGGTGCTAAACTCGAACCACCCATACCAAGTAAAACACAATGTGTAAATTTTTGTTTGATATCGTCGGTAAATTTGATTATTTCATCAACTTTTGATATTGAAAAATCTATTACATCCAACCAGCCAAGTGAATTTTCTATGATTTTTTTATGCTCCGAATCATCTTTCCACAAAGTTGTATCTTTTTTTTGTAAACGAGAAATAAAATCCTGATTTTTTAAAGATTCCAAACCAGAATTTATTATTTTTTTGGCAGATTCATTAAATTCTATTTTCATTTGAAGTTTTCTTTTTCAATTTCTAAAACTTTATTGAGTCGTCGCAAATGTCGCTCTTCTTCGCTAAATTTCGCAGATAAAAATTTTTCAACAAAATTTTTCGCTTCGTTTTGATTAATTATTCTACCACCTATACAAATCACATTCATATCGTCGTGTACCACACCTTGACTAGCAGAATATTCATCATGACAAACACTCGCACGCACACCCTTTATTTTGTTCGCAGTAATACATGCACCAATACCACTTCCACAAACTATCACACCTTTTTCTGTATCACCATTCGCAACTTTCATTGCAACTTTTGAAGCAAAATCTGGATAATCCACGCTTTCTTCACTATCTGTTCCAACGTCGATAATTTCATATCCCAACTTTTCAATATATTCTTTTACATGTTTCTTTAATTCAAATCCTGCATGATCGCAACCTAATGCTACTTTCATAAATTCTCCTCAACAAGTTCGCAAACCGAATGTCCAATCAAGATATGACATTCCTGAATTCGTGGTGTATTACTGCTTTTTACTATCAAATTTAGATCTGTAATGTTTTTGATTGTTCCGCCATCTCTACCAATCAAACCAACATTGAAACAACCCATCTCTTTCGATTTTTCTAATGCTTTACAAATATTTTTGCTGTTTCCTGATGTGGATATTCCTATCACAACATCACCTTTTTTAGCAAACGCTTCTATTTGGCGAGAAAAAATTTCATCATATCCGTAATCATTACCGACTGCTGTTATCGTCGAAGTATTTGTATGCAATGCAATTGCCGGATACGCCTTTCGTTCTTTTTTATATCGTCCGACAAGCTCCGCCGCTATATGTTGAGCATCACTAGCGCTACCACCATTACCCATCAAAATAACTTTATTACCAGCTTTCAATGCACTAGTGATTTTTTCAGCTAATTGATTAACCGGTTCTTGTAAATTTTCTGAAACCCAGTTAAGTGTTTCGATTAATTCTTTTGTATATTCTTTAAACATAATTTTTTCCTCTAAAATATTAATATATTTTCTTGTTCGCTCCAGCCTTTTAATTGTTTTTTCTCCACTCCTATTTCAAGCCAATCATCTTTTTTGTCCAATATTTTTACCACATATCCTTGAGGGATAGTATAAGAAATAGGAAATTTTTCACTAGGTCCACTTCTCAACTCTAAATCATAAGCTACAACGCCCTTCTCGTCGTGTACAAGACTATGTTTGATACCATAATAACTGCCTGATATTACAAAAAATATCCCAAAAAATATCAATAATGGTTTGAACCAATGCGATCTCGTTATTAAATAAACGCTAAATGTTATACCGAACAACCAAATAAATATCCAAAATAAACCTTCCGCCTCTTTTTCCGACAAATAATAAAATATTTTATGTATTGTAACGGGCACTCCTTTTGGTACAAGATCTATACCAGACAAATTAAGTGCATATTGTAAATTTTCTCTTATATCCTTATCTCTCGGCAAAATTTTAAATGCCTTATAATAATAGTAAACCGCGTAACCAAATTTGTCAAGTTTGAAGTAGCAATTACCTATATTATAATAAATGTAAGGATCCTTCATATTTTCAGAGCTTACATCTCTTTCTGCAATTTTATAGTATTCCAAAGCTTTTTCGAAGTTTCCTTGTCTATAAAAATCTTCTGCCTCTTTCACACCAAAATATGCATACATATTTAGGGAAAAACTTGCTAGTAATATAAATAGAAATATTTTCTTCATTTTCTTAACCTTTTTTGTCGTGTTTTAAGTTCTTTCGATATTAAGTCTATAAAATTTATCGCTTTTATTTTAAGAGCTTGTATATCATAAAAATCTTTTGAAGGTGCGTATTTGATATTCTCAAGCTCTATCCAAATACTCTTGAAAGAATCAATAACCTTTTGAGAAAATCCTTGTTTTTTAAGTTGATCTGCTATATCTCGTACTTTTTTGGTAGTCTTTATGTTCAAACATTTAACAAAAATATGCTTGAATGCCTTGTGTATATCATCATGACTTTTAGCTCTACTTAATTCTGCTAAAACTTTACTACACAATCTCTCTTCACTAAACAGTTGGGAACCTTCTCTAAATAAAAGTCCTAAAACAAAACTTACCACAACTATTATGAATATCGCAAACTTAAATCCGCTAGCATTATAAACTTTTATTAAACCACCAAATTCGCCCGGTAAAGATTCAACATCCTCTTTAATATAATTTATATTACTACCCAATTTTTTAATCGTTTCCGGCGATATTTCGGTAAAAGATAATTTCCCGCCTTTACCTTCTCTGGCTTCTAATACTTCTATTTTTATTGGTTTAGAATAAACTTTTTTGTATTTATTAGTTTTTACGTCGAAATAAGAAAATTCTATTTTTGATAAAACATAATAACCCGATTTTTTCGGAACTATCGCTGTTCTAAATGTTTTTGAACCTTTCAAAATATTATTTTCTGTTTCTAATTTTATTTCTTCTTCTATGCTATCGTAAATTTTGAAATTTTCGAGTTCCGTAAATTTTGGAATCGTCAAACTTCTCACATATCCTGTACCAGAAATTTTTGTAATTAAATCAAAAACTTCACCTGCTCTTATCTCACCATCACCAACGCTCGTTTTGATGTTATAACTACCAACTGCACCATTAAAACTTGCTGGTTTATTTTGTTTCGGAAGTGTGTTTATCTTAATCGTGATAGGTCTTGTTTTTACGGTCGCTCGTTTAGATGAACCTGTGAAAAATCCGGGGAAAAATTCGTCTAAAACACTGCCTGTTTTGTATTCATACTCCACCGACGCAGAACCTACTTTATTCCTACCACTTGAAGCACCAAATAACGCTGTTTTATATTCAACATAGCCATATTTTTTGCCATTGATTATTTCCACCCCTCTTTGTTCCGACGGTATCTCTTCTGTAAACAATCCTTTAACTTCCGGTGGAAAATATATCGCACCAAATATAGTTTCTAACGCAGAATAAAAACGTACCGACAAAGTTATCTGCTCGTTTACATATGCAGATTTTTTATTCACTTCTGCATACATAAATACTGGTTCATCAAGATATTTCCCATCGCTAATTTTAGTCGCACTAGCAATTTCTTTTTTAGTAATTTCGTAAGCACCTTTATTCGCAAATTTTTCTTTATCTTTTGTCCTTTTTATTACAACTAAATCTATTTTATCGGTACTATAACTCTTTCCGTTATATTCCAAAATTATTGGCTCTATTGTGGTTTTTCCAGCAAATCTCGGGGATAAAATATAAGTGTATCTTATACTACTCTGCATATTGCCATTGATTATACTCACACTTCTACTTTGTCCGGTTGAATATATATTGAAATTCGCCAATGAAGGCATTTTTGGTAAGCTAGCATCAGAACTTGCTCCTTCCACCACAACATTTAATAAAATATCCTCATCAAGATAAGCTACATCTTTATCTGTGTATGCTTTGATAGAAACATCCGCATACACACAAATTGTACCTGTAAGTAAAATTGTTGAAAATAAAAATATCCTAAAAAATTTGCTCATATTTATTATTATCCTAACTTTTGAAAACTTTTACCAGTCCTTATCCTGCTCGTCGGCCTTCGGAGGCGAAGACCCTTGCTGTTGTTGCTGTTTGCTCGCGTTTTTCTCAGATTGTTTCGCCATTTGCATAATTCTATCCACATCTTCTTGTGAAATTTCATCATCGCTATCGCCGTCGTTATCCTTGTTATCTTGATTGTCCTGATTCGGCTGTTTATCCTTATTATCTTGCTTTTCGTCATCTTTTTTATCGTCTTTTTGTTGCTCTTTTTCTTGCTGAATAAATTGTAAATTATGTATCGTTTTCTCGTCGTTATTGTCTAACAATATCGCCTCTTTATAAGATAAAATCGCCCCTTCCGTATTATTATCATAATAACTTGCGTTCCCTTGATTAAAATAGGTTTTTTGAACTAATTCACTATCTTGTTCTATAACTTGTTCGTACAAAGCCAATGCTTTGTCGTATTCTTTAAGTTTGTATAAAGCATTCCCAATATTGAAAAGAGATTTATCTTTTCCATTATCTTGCTTATCGTAGGCCTGTTTATATTCGTTTATCGCCTGACCATATTGTTCTTTTTCGTAATAATTATTTCCTTTTATTAAGCTTCTATCGCCTTGCTCTGCATAAGAAATATTATAAAAACCTAGAAACAAGAATATTAAAAATATTTTTTTATTAGGCAAAATTATTGCTAACAATAAAAACAAAAATGAAATTAAAAGTGGGATTTGATATCTATTTTTATATCCAGCTCTTGCTTTGGACTCATGTAAAGAACGATCGATATTTTTTAGTTCTGTTATTAAAAACTCTGCGGTTTTTTCTGCAAAATCATTTCTTATATAAGCACCACCAGTTTCAGATGCTAACTGAATCAAAAATTCTTCATTAAGTTTGCTTAAAATTGTATTTCCATCTTTATCTTTTTTATATTCTTTCACTTTCCCGTTGATTATTTTTTCGGGAATAAGAGCACCATCTGGACTGCCTATACCAACCGTGAATATTTTTATACCATTTTGTTTTGCCACATTTATTGCAGGTTTGATTTTTTCTGGTTTATGATCTTCTCCATCGGTCAAAATTATGAGCCCTTTTTCGCCCGGATATTTTTCCATAAGCTCCGACGCTGTCAACACAGCTTTACTAACTTTTGTTCCGTAAAAAGGCAATATATCTGTCTCAAGTCTTGACACAAAAAACTTGATAGCATTTGTATCAAGCGTCAACGGACATTGAATATACGCTTCCGATGTAAATGTAACAATCGCAATTCTGTGATTAGGTAAATTGTCCACAAGCATGCTTAAAATCTTTTTGACATTCTCTATTCTACTTGGTTTTACATCTCTAGCTTTCATCGAAGATGAAACATCAACCGCGATAACCGTGTTCGCTAACATACTACTTGAAGGCGATAATTCTATTCCCCATTGCGGTGCAGATAATGCGATAAATAAAAATATTATCGACGATAAAAGTAAAATAACTTTTAATTTTGTCATTTTGATAATATCTTTGGATATTAATCGGTTCCAAGCGGTTTTATTAAATAAATAAGATATTATTTTTTCTTTTCTTTTGTTTCCAAAATAAAGAACCAGCATAACAAAACCGATTGTTATAATCATCCAAATAAAAATTTCTGGGTATCTAAATAACTGCATTATGGTACCTTTATAAATATTAATTTTTCGAAAATCAAACCAAATAAAATGAGTAGTAGAGATATCAAAAGATAGTTCCCATACTTTTCATCATATTCGACATTTATCGACTGATTAAACTCTGTTTTTTCCAGATCATTTATTTTGCTGTAAATAGTTTCAAGTTCTAAATTATTTCTTGCTCTAAAAAATTCACCGCCTGTGATTTTTGCAATTTCATGTAAAGTTGCTTCGTCCATATCGTTTGAAATTGTTAAATAACTTTTTCCAAAAACCCCATTATCAATTTCAATTTTCTGATCGCCTTCACCCGCCGTTGCGATTGTATAAATTTTTATTCCAAGTTTTTCCGACGACCTAGCCGCTATTATCGGATCGGGGATAATTCCAGCATTTGAACTACCATCTGTGAGCAAAATTATTACTTTCGTTTTCGCGACACTATCTTTTAAGTATTGAGTCGCAAGTGCGATTGCATCACCAATAGCTGTACGTTGAATACCTATCATTCCGACTTTTACAAGCGATAAAAATTCCAACAATGAATCATAATCCAAAGTTAGCGGACATTGAAGCATAGGTGCACCTTGAAAAATCAAAATTCCGATTCTATCACTAGTTCTATTTAATATAAAATTCTTTGCAGATAGTTTCGCTGCTTCCAATCTGTTCGGTTCAAAATCTCTACCTGCCATACTTAAGGATACATCAATAACTATCATTATATCCACGCCTTCTTGCGGAGGTATCGTCGATCTCGATGCCTGTCTTGGATTAGCAAGTGCTATTATCATAAATAGAAGTGCAATCAAATATAAAGATAAACTTAACCATTTTGCCAGTTTGGATTTCGAACTTTCTTTAGCTGAAAATTCAATAGGTAAAGTATATTTTATGCTTGCATTTTTTTTGCTTTTGAAAAATATTGATACAAATATCGCCAAACCTAACAAAATAATTAAAAAGAAAAAAATAGGATTTGCAAAATTAACATCGGCTAAAAATTTCGCAAGTCCGATTAATCCAACACATAGTAATAGTAAAAATATTCTTAAAAAATTACTCATTTAATTCTATTCCTCTTGTTTATCGTGAAAATGCTTCGTTGCCTCGATAATTTGTCTAATCAACACTACCGCTTTATCTCTATATTGTTCGGTAGGAATGTATTTTGAAAATTTCACCAAATCACACATCACTAAAAATTCTCTTGTATTCATAATCACTTTTTTGTCCGAAATTGCAGTTCTTAATTTTCTTAATAAATCAGTTGTGTTTTTTTGATATGCATTCACTTCAAAAGTTCCAGTTAAATATTTTCTTAATATTCCGGATAACACATAAAAATATTTCTTATATTGTTTTTCTTGCCAGAAAAAACTATCTGTCAAACCACTTAATTGATCGTAAGCCATTTGATGTGGACTGATATTTTTCAATCTATCGTAATTTATGTTTTCCGCAATTTTTTCGTTTGTTTTTCTGAATCGTTTACTTATAAAATAAACAACCAAAAGTACGAGTATTATCGCCGAAAGCCACATCAACATTAGAATAATGTTAAATGGTTTGTATGGCGAATAAATATCTATCAACCCTTTCGCTTTTACTTTTGCTTTTGTTGGTTTTATATCAAATTCTATGTCTTCTAATTTTGAAGTTGAAACTAGTTTATCTTGTTCGAAAAAATCTACATTGACTGCTGTTAAAGTGCTAACTCCTAACACAAAAGGTATGATTGTTAAGTTAAAACTTGTGCTAACTAAATCATTTTCCTCATCAACATTTATAATCGAAAAATAATCATTTTCTGCATTGATTTTTTTAGTATTAATTTCAGCATCCAAATTATTTTCATGTTTTGCATCTATATCTATTTGAAATGGTCTTGCAAGTTGGATATCCTCTGGAATTTTACCGATAGAAACTGATGGTTCTACGGCAAAAGAGAATAGAGAAATAAAAATCAGTAAATTAAAAATTGATATTTTTCTAAACATTTTTTTATCCTTTTTTTATTCTTTTTTCTCTTTTTTTGAAAAATTTTACAACTTCATCTAACATATTTTCACCTGCACTAATGTGCATATGCTCTAATGAAAACGAGGCGAAAAGTTTGTCCAATTTTTTATCGTGAGATTCTTTAGATTGATTAAAGTTATCATTTAATCTTTTAGATTTCAAATCATAAAAAAACTTTTCGCCAGTTTCTGGATTTTCCATATCAAAAAACGCATTGGTTTTCGGCAATGATACTTCCAATTTATCCTCGATAATAACTGGAATAAGTTCATGTTTTTTTGAAGCTAATTTAAAAGATTTTTCAAAGTCTTTATCCAAAAAATCCGATAGTAATAATACAATTGAATGTCGTTTCACAAGTTTACTAACATTCTCCAAACAAAAAGATAAATTCGTACCTTTACTTGTCGGTTCAAAAGCTAACAATTCTCTTATAATTCTTAAAATATGTTTTTTACCTTTTTCGGCAGGAATGTATTTTTCGATTTTATCTGAAAATAAAATTAATCCAACTTTGTCATAATTTTGCAACGCACTAAATGCAAATAAGGCAGATAGTTCTGCCATAATTTCTTGCTTAAATTTGTCTGAAGATCCGAAATATTTGGAAGCTGAAACATCGCAAACAATCATCAGTGTTAATTGTCTTTCTTCTCGATATTCTTTTACAAAAATGTCACCTTGTCTGGCAGAAATATTCCAATCGATACGTCTAACATCATCGCCGGGCACATAGTGTCTTGCTTCTGAAAACTCCATACCCTGACCCTTAAAAACACTATGATATTTACCCGCAAAAGTTTCGCTTACCAACCTACTTGCTGATATTTCTATATGGCGGACTTTTTTTAATAATTGCCAAGTCTGCATTATATCCCCTAGAACCTATGCTGATTTTTTACGGAACATCTACCGCTTCAAACACCTGATTGACAATATCCTGTGCTGTTACATTTTCTGCTTCTGCTTCATAAGTTAGCAATATTCTGTGTTGTAGAACATCCATTCCTATTGCTTTTATATCCTCTGGTGTCACGTAGCCCCTTCCATTAAGAAACGCATACGCTTTTGAAGCTTGTGTTAAATATATTGTAGCTCTTGGACTTGCTCCAAAAGAAATATATGAAGATAATTTTTTTAGTCCATATTTTTCTGGTTCTCTAGTAGCAAAAACTAAATCTACTATATAATTTTTTACTTTTTCATCAACATAAATAGAACCCGAGGCCTCGCGTGCCTTCAATATATCCTCTTCCTTTATCTGACTAGTAATTTTCGGTAAAGAATCTATCCCGACTTTTTGAAGTATCTGTTTCTCTTCGTCTTTATCTGGATAGGTAATATTTACCTTAAACATAAATCTATCAACTTGAGCTTCCGGCAATGGATAAGTCCCTTCATGTTCTATCGGATTTTGTGTCGCCATCACCAAAAACATTTTTGGTAATTCATATGTTTTATCGCCGATGGTTACCTGTCTTTCTTGCATAGCTTCAAGCAATGCACTTTGAACTTTCGCAGGCGATCTGTTAATCTCATCTGCTAAAATCAAGTTTGCAAATACTGGTCCTTTTCTTGCTGAAAAAGTTCCATCTTTTGGATTGAAAATTTGCGTACCTGTTATATCTGCAGGGATTAAATCGGGAGTAAATTGAATTCTTTGAAAGCTTGCATTCAACACTTCCGATAAAGTACTCACGGTTAATGTTTTCGCAAGTCCCGGGACACCTTCTATTAACATATGTCCATCTGCGATTAGGGCTGTGAGCATTTTATCGATTAAATCTTCCTGACCAACTATTATTTTTCTAATTTCTTTTTTTAGATCCTGCAAAAATAAACTTTCTGCTTTTACTTTTCTATTAAGTTCTGCTATATCCATAATATCATAGCCCCCTGTTTTTATTTGTTTAGAAGAACCTGAATCTGCTGTTCTTTTTTGATTCTCTTCTCTTCGATATCATAGTTTAAAGTTTCATACGCTTTTGCAGCATCCACTTTAACATCTTTGTTGGAGTTTCTTTCTTTTACCTCTACTAAAATCGGTAAGATATCAGGATGTTTGTACTCTATTATCTTGTTCAATGCGAAAAGACGGTTTTGTTGACTTCCATCAAACTGTACCACATGAGTCAAAATATCTAGTGTACTCTTACCTTTATATCTCGCTATATTTTGAAGCACCTGATATCTTATACCCGCATCATATTCGCTAACAAAGAATTTTTTTAATAGTGCTTGTGTATCGCCAAGTTGATTTGAATAAATAATATCGTATGCTGAAATTTTGGTTTTTGGATATAAGCTAGATTTTAGTGATAAAATTATATCGACCGAACTTTTATTCACCATCTTAATACCACTTCCCCTTTTTGGATCTTTAGGTGCAATTGGTTTGTAAGAATATTGTTGTTCTATCCTGGATATTTCTCCCTGAACATTACTTTCTGATTTTTTGTTTTTATAGACAAATATTACGATAAGCAATACTGCCATTAGTAATAGGAATTTTCTCATATTTTAACTCTCCCTGTTTTGGATATTTTATAGTCCATACATATTTAATCATTTTTTTGATACAAATTTCAATCATTTGCAAAAAATATTGTACTGATTTTCAAAAAATTGTATCATTTATTTATGTACTATTTTCCATCTTTATTGTACCCGATATTACTGCCTATTTTGGGCAGTTTGTTTATTGCTTACAACAAAAAAGTAGGCATAAGACCCAGTGTGATTGCTGTTATAGTAGCCGCTCTGGTATTTATATCAAACTTATATTTCTTGACATTTACTAACCATGGTATATCGCCGGAAATATTCGTTCCGATGTCATTAGGATTCAACTTCTTCGTCCGTGCAGATTTAATGTCTGTATTTATGGCGTTGACATCATCATTTTTAAGTTTGATAATTCTAATCTATTGTATAGGTTATATCAAAAAAGACGAATACGAAACCGAATTCTACGCAATGGCAATTTTATTTTTAGGTGCTATGATGGGTTTAGTTTACAGCATGAACCTAATGTGGCTGTTCATCTTTTGGGAAATCACCGCGATTGCCAGCTGGCGATTAGTAGGTTATTTTAGAGCCGATGCAGATACTCTAAAAGCAAATAAGACATTCCTCATAACCGTGGGTGGTGCTTTATTCTTGCTTTTGGGTATTATCATTATATTATTAAACTTCGAAACTCTAGATTTGAATAAATTACAAGGTCAAGCAATTCCTACATTGGCTATCCTATTCATTATAATAGGGACTTTTTCTAAATCAGCAATTTTCCCGTTCTCGACATGGCTACCAGACGCTGGTGTTGCACCATCGCCGGTAACAGCTATGCTTCACGCTGCAGTACTTGTGAAAATTGGTGTTTTTGCTTTTGCAAAAATATTCCATTATATACCGCTCGGTGTGGATATGTCTACATTAATTCTTTACGTAGTAGGTATTAGTTCATTAATAGCAGGCGGTGCCGCTATTATGGAAACTAATATTAAGAGAATAATTGCTTACTCGACAATATCCCAAATCGGGTTCATATTCTTGGGCTTTGCGACTTATACTCAAATAGGTTTTGTCGGCGGAATGTTATTTATCTTGATGCATGGAATATCAAAAGGTGGACTATTCTTAGCAGCAGGAACAATCGAACATACTGCTCATACAAAGGACATTACCAAAATGGGTGATATGTTCAAAGCAATACCTATCACTGCAGTAGCATTCGGATTATGTGCATTATCAGTTATGGGGATTCCTCCTTTCGGTGGATTCTTCAGTAAAATGATGGTAATAAAATCCGCTGCTGGATTTGGTAACCCAATAATTTTCGCAATATTCTTATTAGGTGCGTTGCTAACCATTGTATATACAACAAGAATGTTTTACTTGGTGTTTTTTGGAACATCAAAAAAATCTTATAAAGAAACTGAAAAAGGAACATCCAACTATATGGTATACACGGTATTATTATTAGGTGTACTATCGTTGGTATCAGGATTGTTTGTAAAAATTCCTTTGAAGTTTCTAATCAACATATTTTAAGGTGGAGAATTAAATGAATTTATTATTACCATATATAATCTTACCGCTGATAGCAGCATTAATATGTGCATTTATCAGAGAAGAAAATAAACTTGCAAGAAATATAACAACATTCACAGCATCATCTTTGGTGTTGGTATTATCTTTTCTTAATATAGATAAGTTCTTCTTATACGCCAACGAATTACTCGGTGATTTCAATATGTATATGATGTTCCGAATAGATACATTCTCATCATATCTTATATTTGCTATCGCTGGGTTTGTGTTCCTCACATTAATATATGCAATGTCATATCTAAAAGACAAACCATTAAGCAAATGGTTTCATTTTAACTTGATGATAACATTATCATTTGCATGTGGTGTATTAATGGCAGATAGTTTCATATTACTTCTATTATTCTGGGAAGGTTTATTATTGAGTTTATACGGCTTTTTAGTACTTTCGAACAATACTCAAGAGGCAAAAAATACTGCATTAAAAGCATTCATCATCAACGGGTTTGGCGATATTTTAATGCTCGGTGGCTTTGCAATTCTCGGATTGAAAGGCCTATCAACATTGAGCGAATTTTCGATAGTAAGAATAGACGCAGTCGGTTGGAACGCATGGGCGTTCATTATGATAGGATTTGGTGCATTAGCTAAAGCTGGGATTTTCTTTTTCCACGGCTGGATACCAGATGCTTCAAAAACAGCTAGCTCTACTTTTATGGCGATTATGCCGGGTAGTATAGAAAAAATTCTATCAATATATTTCTTTACAAAAATAACTATCGGATTGTTTAACTTTGATGCAACACCACTCAAATTTGTATTTGCTGGAATCGGTATTATCACCGTATTGTATGCAGTAATCACGAGTTTGTGGCAGATGGATATCAGAAAGTTTTTGGCGTATCAAGTTATCGCACAAATCGGCTATTTTGCAATATCATCTGTGTTCAAACATGTAGATGTTAGCTACGCTTCCAACCATGCTGTTTATAAAGCATCACTTTTAGCTGGATTATTTTTGGCAGCAGGTGCGATAGAACATAAAATGAAAACTACTGATATTTCTAAACTCACTGGACTACTCAAAAAAATGCCTATAACAAGTATCTCTTTTATAGCATTGTCATTAGGTCTTATGGGTATAACAGCATCAGATTTATTTTTCACACATCATTCATTAGTATACTCGATGTTGAAAGGTCAAAATCATTTATTCCTTTCGTTGATGCTGTTAGCAAATCTATTAATCGTACCAGCATTTTTGAGAATAATATGGCCAACATTCTTAAAAGGATTTAGAAAAGCAGGCAAACTTGATGAAGCTCCTATTCCAATGGTATTGCCTATGATGATACTAACATTTGTCGGTACGTTGTTCGCTAGTGGTTGGGAATATAATTTAACACATAGTTTAATGCTACCTTTTGTCGGGTTTGACACAATTTCGATAATAAATCTATCGATAATAATAGCTGGATTCTTATTATATTTTGCTGGAATAGAAAGAATATTGAAGTTTCCAATATTAAAACAAATTGTAGATCTTGGAAAAAGCAAGAAAGTAGATTGTTATGAACTCGGAATGAACGGTATTTTAGGATTTGCTAATTTGATGTTCAAAGTTGATAGATTAGCAGATTATCTAATAGATACTTTACCAGTAAAAATTACAAAAGCTACATCTTCGTATACATCTAACTTACACAGAGGTTATAGTTCTGCGTATATAGTTTGGGCTTTAATTGGACTTGTAATTTTTATCTTATTAGTAAAAACAGGTTTTGGATTATAAAATAAAAGAGGAAATAATAATATGGACTTGATATTTATAAACTTTATACTACTTCCCTTAATAGCTGGAGTTATAGTTGCTTTTCTAAACAAAAAGCCAAGATTAGCAAATGGTATCTGTATCACAGTATTCTCATATCATTTGTTATACATTTTGACCAACGTTTTAGTAACTAAAACAGCTTTTTATACAGGGCTAAATATGTTGAGCGGAATAATGCTAATCACAATAGCGTTGGTTGCTTTGACGGTATCTATATTTTCTTATTTTGCGGAAAGCACAAAAAGAAAAGGTATTTACTATGCACTAATGTTGATAATGGTCGCAGGTATGAACGGAATCGTTTCTACCGGCGATTTTTTCAGTATTTATATTTTCTTAGAAGTTGTAGCAGTTGCATCTTTTGCATTGATAGCATTCTACAATAATCCGTTAAGCACAGAAGGTGCAATAAAATACTTTTATCTTTCAGCATTTGCATCTATATTGATAATACTTTCAATATCATTGCTTTTTGTTTTCACTGGTGATACCAGTTTCACAGCATTACAAACTGCGATGTCATCAAATGCTACAAACCCTACTGCATTAAACGTGATACTCGGAATAATGGTGTTAGGTTTTATGGTAAAGACAGGTCTAGTACCATTCCATACGTGGACACCTGATGCATATCAAGGTGCATCGACATCAGTATCAGCAATATTAGCAGGTGTGGTTACAAAAGCAGTTGGTGCTTATATGTTAATCAGAATTGCGGTATCACTTGGAATAATCAATGCGGGTATCAAAACAAATAGCATTGGTTTTGCGATTATGGTTTTCGGATTAATCACAATTTTGGTTGGTGCGATCGCAGCGATGAAACAAAACAATTTCAAAAGAATGTTAGCGTTCAGTAGTGTTAGCCAAATGGGATATATCGCATTAGCATGTGGTTTGGCTACCCCGCTTGCTTTAGCAGGTGC